>CAZNGQ010000171.1:2870-5933 GCA_964572095.1 uncultured Oscillospiraceae bacterium | reverse complement strand
CCCAGTCGTCCACGGCGGCGGCCCAGTATTTGTAGGTGTATCCCGGCTTCACGTCGTCGTCGAAAAAGGCCAGGTCCGTCCGGGCTTCCGCTGTCGGGCGGAGGAGCATCCGAACTCCGTCCACCTTGACGGTCCGGTCGCGGTCGTCGGCATCAACTGCCGCCAGCGCGACTCTTCCGATTTCGGCGGGGTCATCGAATTTGCCCGCGCCCAGCGCCTTCGAGCGGTAGACGGCGATTTCATACGAGTCGGATGAGGATCGCGTGATCGGCAGGATGATGCCGTCGACGTTTTTGTTGAGGGCCGCGACCTGCTTGAAAAACACGTCGGTCCGCGAATCGGTCCGCGTGGACAGCACGGGCTGGTCCATTCCGGGCGCGGCGGGCGGCGTCACCTTGTAGACCGTCAGCGTGAACTCGTCCGACCAGGGGCTGGCCCGTCCGAACAGATCGAGCGCCTGGATCCGGTATGTGGCGGTCTGGCCGTTCTTCACGCCGGCATCCTCGTAGAATACCGGCGACTCGAAGTAGACTCCGGTTTCGTCGAGGGTGTAGGAGATGGCGACCGGAACCTCGGTGATGCGCGTGAATTCCTTTTCATCACCCGATCTGCGTTCGATGTGGTACCCCGAGACGATTTCCCGGTCGTTCGCGTCGGCCGGGGCCTGCCAGCGGAGGGACGCGGAATCATCCACGCCGAAGCCGGCCAGTCCAGCCGGTTTGGCGGTCAGGGTCTCCTGTCCGGCAGTGACGGCCAGTGAACCGGATATCCCGTCCGAGGTCTCCACCCGATAGGTGACGACGGTTCCCGCCGCCAGCCCCAGTCCGGAGAGATCGTCCTGGTAGGCCAGCCCGACATCGCGGGCGAACGCGCGATCCGTAAACGACTTGGCCAGGATCGCGTTGCGCGCCTGCATGATTTCGCCGATCTGTGCCAGCCGGGCTTCGCCGTCCGCCAGCCCGGCGAGCCGGTCGTATCCGCGGACGGTCTGCATCGGCTTGAGGGCGAGGGCCGAGAGGTTGGTCAGCCGGATTTCGGAAAACGACCAGACGACCGGTTGCGCGTCCGCGCCGACCTGCACGGTCAGCCGTACCGACGCGTCGATCTCCGGCAGCTTTTCGACGGCCGAGCCGGGGACGGTCAGCAGCCGTTCGCCCAACCACGTGAAATCCTTGTCGCCGGCGATCCGCGCGCGTTCCGCGTTCGCCACGCCGCTGGAATAGACGAGCCCGGCGAACCCGGCGGGGTCTGCCACCCCGATTTTCGCCATCTTTTCGGCCGTCAGGGCGGCCGCCCCCCAGGTCTCGCCGATCATGTCGGCGTACTCGGCGGACTTCGCCATCCGGGCGGTGATGTCCGCGAGCGTGCCCAGTTTATCGGCGATCAGGGTCGATTGTCCCCCGACGATCCGGAACAGGCGGTAGCCGTCATCCGGGATCCACGTGTCATGCGGGGTCCAGTGAAGCAGGACGTCGTCGGGCTTCGCCCAGGTTCCCTTGATCTCGATCTGCGTCTGGGCCGCCCCGAGGACGGATGCGGACGGTGCCAGCAGTTCGTCCAGCTGTTTCGCGACATCCGCCAGCGCCCCGGTGCCCGATGCGGCCGCCACCGGCCCGTAGCCGGAATCGGCCGTTCCCGGCCCGTCGGCCCGCTTCCCGGCCGACATCCCCGGTTCCGCGGCCAGCGCGTCCTCCAGCGCGGTCGCGTCGTCCCGCAACCGGCGCAGGTTGTTCATGGAAAGCCGCGAATCCGCGACGTCGGTCAGCGTTTTCGCCTCCAGCAGCTGCCGGGTCAGCTTCTCGCTCGCCAGCAGGACATCGATCGACGCCGTGTCGCGGTTGAGCAGCTCGGACAGGGTGGCCGGCTCGTTCCATTCTTGTGAATGCAGGAGGAAGGGGCGCGTATATTTTTGTATACCGGCATCCCGGGGCTTGAAAACCCCTGCGGCCAACAGGACCAGGAACAGCAGCACCAGCGCGGATGGAACAGCGATGAGCAACAGCCGTTTCTTCTTCGGATCCATAGTGCGCCTCCAACCGTACGGATGAGCGTGGGCGGCCTTTCTGGTTTCATTATACGTTTCCCTGCAACACGTTTCCTGTTGACCGGTCCGGATCGGGCGGAATACAATCTGCATAGTCGATATGCGCCAGATAAACCTGAATGACGAAGAGTACCATCGGCTGAGAACGGGGGATGCCCATGCGAACCGACCAGGAAATGATGGAACTCATTCTGGGGGCCGCAACGGGCGATCCCCGAATCCGCGCGGTCGTAATGAACGGTTCCCGGGCGGTTCCCTCCGCGCCCAGGGATGAATACCAGGATTACGATATCGTGTATTTTGTCCGTGATCTCGGGTTCTTTATCGACCATCCCGAATGGATCGACCGCTTCGGTGAGCGAATCATGCTTGAAATGCCTTCGTACAAGGACATGGATCCATCCGACTACGAAGGCACGTTCAACTACCAGATGCTGTTTATCGACGGCAACCGGATCGACTTGACGTTCGCGTCGACGGATGTCATGGAATCCGTGGTCCGGAATGACCCCGTCGGAATCGTCCTTCTGGACAAGGACGGTTTGCTGGACGGGATGGTTTTCTCCGGAGAAGAAGCCTATCATGTGACACCACCGGATAAGAAGGCGTTCGAGGACACCTGCAATTCCTTCTGGTGGGTACTGCAGAATGTGGCCAAGGGGATCGCGCGACGGGAACTGCCGTATGCCATCCGCATGCTCGGCTTTGCGCGGGACAGCCTCGATCGTGTGGCGGCCTGGCATATCGGGATGGAGAACGGGTTTCGGGTATCCCCGGGCAAGATGGGGAAGCATTTCGAGAAATATATGGATGTCACGCACTGGCGGCAATATGTCTCCACCTATCCGGCCGGGGATTACGAAAGCCTGTGGGGATCGCTGTTCGCCTCATGCGCGCTGTTCCGCGAGATGGCCATCGGGATCGCGGAACGGTTTACATACGAGTATCCCTTCCAGGACGACGATCGGATGACGGATTATCTGAAACGGGTCCGTTCCGCGTGCCGGTCATGACCGGAT
>CAZNGQ010000171.1:0-2770 GCA_964572095.1 uncultured Oscillospiraceae bacterium | reverse complement strand
TCGGATGACGGATTATCTGAAACGGGTCCGTTCCGCGTGCCGGTCATGACCGGATCCGAGAAGGAAGGCTGTATGGCACTGGATCTATCGGGTCTTGCCGGTCGGTTTCACACGGTTCCCGGCATCCGGGCGGTCGCGCTCGGCGGCTCGCGCAGCCGGGACGAGGTATGTGCCGGCTCGGATTATGATATCGGCCTGTACTACGATGCGGACAAGCTGGACACCGTTGCGCTGGCGGCCTGCCTGACGGAGTTGGATGACGGTCACCGTACGGGGCTGCTGCAGCCGCCCGGCGCATGGGGCCCCTGGATCAACGGCGGCGCATGGCTGGCCGTCGGCGGGGAGCCGGTGGATTTTCTCCTCCGCGACCTCGCGCGTGTGGAGGCCGTGGTCTCGGACTGCATCGGGGGCAGGATCTCGATCGACTTCCAGAGCGGGCATCCGTTCGGGTTCGTCAACGCGATCTATGCCGCCGAAACCCATTCCTGCAGGCCGTTGTGGCAAGATCCGTCAACCCCGCTGGACCGGCTCAAGTCGCTGCTCCTCTCCCGGGGGCCGTATCCTTCGCCCCTGCGTGACGCCATGGTCGCCAAGTTCCTGTGGGAAGCGGAGTTCTCGCTGGCTTGCGGGCGCAAGTCGGCGCTGCGGGGTGACGTCAATTATGCGGCGGGTTCGGTGTTCCGGACGGTCGGGTCCTGGGCACAGGTACTGTACGCGTCGAACGGATGCTATCTCATGAACGAAAAAGGTTCGCTGAAAGGCGCCGGCGGCCTCACGCGGAGTCCGGCGGACCTGGAGGAACGGGTGGCGGAGTCCTACCGGCTGCTCTCCTGCGGAGATGCCGCAGCGGCCTGGACGCTGCTGGAGCGCCTGCACGGCGAGGTCGCGGACATCGCCGCGAAGCCGGACAAGCCGGAATGACGGAGGCAGGGGCATTGGATAAGGCAAAACGGGCAAGACCCTCCTCCTGGCTGACTTGCGCCGACGCGCGGGAGTGGCGCGGCTGGCTGGAGGGACACCATGCGCAGGAGGCCGATGTCTGGCTGAGGATCCGCAAGGCCGGATCCCCGGAACCCGGTGTCACACTGCAGGAAGCCGTCGCGGAAGCCCTGTGCTTTGGATGGATCGACAGCTGGATGTACAGCCAGGACGAGCAGGGTTATGTGCTGCGGTTTTCGCCCCGCAGACCGGACAGCCAGTGGTCCCTGCTCAACCGGACCCTGGCGGATACCCTGATCGCCGCAGGCCGGATGAGGGAGGCCGGGATGGCGGCCGTACACGCCGCGCAGGCGAACGGCCGATGGGAGGCCGCGTACACCTCCCGCACGGCGCCGGAGATCCCGGCCGACCTGGCGGACGCGCTGGCGGACGACCCGGAAGCCGCGGCGGGATTCGACCGATGGCCCAACAGCCGCCAGCTGCAGTACGTGTTCTGGATCGGGCAGGCCCGTACTGCGGAAACCCGCAGGAAAAGAGTCCGCGAGACGGTTCGGGCAGCCTGTGCAGAGAAGGAGTGACCGCGGCATGAAACAAATCCGGCCGATCCTGTATGCCCTTCTCGCGGCTCTGCTGTTCGGACTCAACGCGCCGTTTGCCAAGCTGTTGGTCCGGGAGATCGACCCGCTGTTCCTCGCGGCGCTGCTTTACCTGGGGGCCGGCATCGGGATGTTCCTGATGGGCGTCGTCCGAAAGCGGGGCGGACATCCCGCCTCCGAGGCCGCGCTGACCAGAAAGGACGCCCCCTTTGTCCTGCTGATGATCCTGCTGGACATCGCCGCGCCGATCCTGCTGCTGCTGGGCATCCGGCTGACGAGCGCAGGCACGGCCTCCCTGCTCGGGAATTTCGAGATCGTCGCGACCGCCCTTGCCGCGATGCTCGTGTTCCGCGAGACCGTCGGCAGGAGGCTCTGGACCGCCATCGCCCTGATCAGCGCCGCCAGCGTGATCCTGTCCGTCGGAGACCTGGCCTCGGTCCACCTTTCCCCGGGCGCCGTCCTGGTCCTGCTCGCCTGTGCCTGCTGGGGGCTCGAGAACAACTGCACCCGAGGCCTGTCGATCCGTGATCCCCTGCAGGTGGTGGTGATCAAGGGGTTCGGAGCCGGGCTCGGCGCTTTGCTGGTCACGCTGCTCTGGGGAGATTTCGCCGCGCCGCCGCTGTACGCCGCCGGCGCCCTGCTGCTCGGTTTCGTGGCGTTCGGGCTGAGCATCTATTTCTATGTGTCCGCGCAGCGCCACCTGGGGGCGGCCCGGACCAGCGCCTACTACGCGGCCGCGCCGTTCATCGGCGTCCTGGTCTCCTGGACCGTACTGGGCGAGCCGGTCTCGGCCACGTTCTTCCTGGCACTGGCCCTGATGGTCACCGGCACGTGGTTCGCCATCCGTGAAAAGCACGCGCACCGGCATCTCCACCTGCAGGAGACGCACGCGCACCGGCACAGCCATGACGACGGCCATCACACGCACACGCACGAATCGGCAATCCCCGGCGGGCACAGCCATGTCCATACCCACGACGCGGTGGCCCACGAACACGACCATATGCCGGACACGCACCATCGGCACGACCACTGACCTATCCAAAGGAGGACCGCCATGATCTCGATCCGGCCTTACGATCCGTCCATGCAATCCGACATCGAGCGCGTCTACCGCGCCTATATGGGCGACCTCGGAATCACATACGACGCGTTGGACCGGCACCACGACGTGGCGAGCATCCCGGCCTCCTACATGGATACCGGTTGCTTTTGGGGACTGGTGGACCGCGGGG
>CAZNGQ010000170.1:0-5969 GCA_964572095.1 uncultured Oscillospiraceae bacterium | reverse complement strand
GTGACGATGAACAGGGCGACGCACAGCAGCTCCGCCGAGGTGATCCACCGGCAGTAGGAGCGGGCGGAACCACTCTTGCGGATATGGAACCCCAAAAAGGTCAGGCAGAGGAAAAACACGACCCGCATCGCCAGGACAGCGGCGAACGCCGTCCGGGATTCCAGGACATACCAGTCGGGAATAGCGAACGAGAGAAACAGGAGGCCAAGCGTGATCGTGATCGTACGCAGGTGCCCGGCCACAGCGTCCACTTCCGCCTCGAAATAGCGTTGCTCGGTATCCTTGTCCTGGAACTCGCCGGTCAGTCGGGAGATTTTCCATCGGGTTGACAGAGGTTCATCCTGTGACATTCTTGCCTCTCATGCGCTAGATCGGGAACTGGAATCCATGCTCTTGCTCGTCGAGGGTGTATCCGTCGAGCCGGAACAGTTCCGCACAGGCGTCTGCAACATCTTTGTCATAAAGAATACCAGAATTCTTCCGGATTTCCGAGAGGGAAGCGTCCAGCCCGAGCGCGGCCCGATACGGACGATGGTACATCATCGCCTCGACGACGTCGGCGACCGCCAGGATGCGGGTATGGATGCCGATGCCGGCCTCGTCGAGCCCCATGGGATAACCGCTCCCGTTCAGCCGCTCGTGATGGAACCGGACGGCGTCCCGGACCACGGTCGGTAGGTCCACCCGCCGCAGCATCTCATACCCATGCGTCGGATGGGTCCGGATCAACGCCATCTCCAGGTCGCTCAGCCTGCCGGGCCGCGACAGGATTTCCGCGGGGATCGCGATCTTTCCGATGTCGTGGATGTATCCGGCGATGCGGATGTTGTCGATCGTCCGCGCATCCAGTTCCATTTTCTGGGCGATGGCGGCGGCGAGGTTGCCGACCCGGCGCTGGTGGCCGGCTGTATAGGGATCCCGGAGCTCGACCATCGTGGAGACCAGCGAAACGATGCCGCGCATGACGTTCTGCAGCGCTTCTGTCCGTTCGGCGACGATGTCCTCGAGGTTGCGCTGGTAGGCACGGTTCTCGGCTTCCAGACGGCGTTTGTCTGCCTCGAGAGCGGCATAACCGGCGGCCCGATCGACAACACGCAGCAGGTTTTCCTTGTTAATCGGCTTCACAATGTAGTCGTTGGCGCCGTTCCGGACCGCGTTGACCGCGGTGTCGACGGTCGGTTCGCCGGTCATGATGATGACCTGCGTCGAAACGGACCGGCCGCGGATCCAGGTCAGGAGCTCCATACCGGACATGTGCGGCATGACGATGTCCGTAACGACGATGTCGTAGGGTTCCGCGGAAAACTGCGCGATGGCGCCCGATCCGTCCGGGACGGAATCGCAGGTATGACCCGCGTTTCTCAGGAATGTACTCAGCGTGGTGCGGATGCTTTTCTCGTCGTCGACGATCAGAATGCGTGACATGTCAGCCTCCCTGGATCTGTGCTGGATCGGGTGCCAGCTCCCAGCCGTTGTCCACTGGAAGGTCAAGCAGGAAACGCGTGCCGACGCCCGGCGTACTTTCGACGGAAAGCCGGCCGTGGTGATCCTGGACGATTCCGAAACTGATGGACAGGCCGAGACCGGTGCCTTTGTCTTTCGGTTTGGTGGAGAAGAACGGCTCAAAGATCTTTTCCCTCACGTCGGCCGGGATGCCGACGCCGTGGTCCTCGACCGAGATCCGGATCCAGCGGCGGCCATCCTCCAGGAACAGCGACGTGTCGATCCGGACGACCTTGTCAGGCCGGCCGTCGGGATAACGCTCGTTCAGCGCGTCGCGCGCGTTGGTCAGGAGGTTCATCAGCACCTGCTGGATCTGCTGGCTGCGGCACTTGATCTGAGGCAGGCCCTCCGGTGTGTGGATAAGAAGCTCGATGCGGTCCTTGCGGAAAATCGTGCGGACCAGCGAGACGGTCTGGTCCAGGATCTCCTCGACGGACGCGGGACTGTGGGACTGGCGCTCCTGCCGGGAAAACTGGAGCAGCCCGCGGACGATCGCCGAGACCCGGTCGGTTTCATGGAGGATCTCCCCCGCGTATTCCCGGATGGGAGCTTCGCCGCCCTCCGCCGGATGGTCGAGCTCGTCCAGAATCAGCTGGGCATAGTTCATGATTCCGTTGACCGGGTTGTTGATCTCATGGGCGACGCCGCCGGCGAGCGTGCCGATGGCCTCGAGTTTCTGCCGCTGGCGCATGACCGCCTCGGCCTGGAGTTTTTCGGCTTCAAGCCGCTTCTGCTCCGAAATGTCGCGGACAAACACAATCGCGCCATCCTCGTCGTGGTAGCGCACAGGAACGCCGGTCACCACGACCGGAACCTCGGAGCCGTCCAGGCGGAGATGTACCTGTTCCAGCTCGGATTGTTCCAGCTACTCTTGATTAAGCTGGCGGATGCGTTCCCGGATCTTCTCCCCGTAATCCGGGTGGAAGCGTTCGATGACCGGGGTGCCAAGCAGATCCCGTTCCGACGCGGCCCCATACAGGCGTATGGTTGCGGGGTTCACATAGGCGAACCGGTGCGCCAGCTGGATGAAAATGGCGATCGGCGAACCCTCGACAACAGAGCGGAACCGGGTTTCGCTCTCGTTCCGCTCCCGTTCATAAGCGACCCGGTCGGAGATGTCATGGATGATGGAGTACAGCAGCGTGCGGCCGTTGAGGCGGATCGGTCCGCTGTATACTTCGACGTCCACGAACGATCCGTCCGCGCGGTGGTGCTGGAACAGGAAGTAGTGCCGGTTTTCCGCCGCCGCCCGGGCCATCTCGTCGCGGATCACGGCCTCGGCCCGGGTATTGATCTGGGTGATCGACATGTCGCGCAGCACGTCGGCCGACCACCCGTAAAAAGCCTCGGCGGCCGGGTTGGCGTCGATGATCCGCCCGGTTCCGGGTTCGATCAGCAGCATGGCCGCGCCCGCGCCTTCAAACAGGGTGCGGTACCGGCTTTCCGCCTCGGCGATGCGCGTGGCCGCCTCATTCCGCTCGATCTGGTGCAGCAGGGTCAGCGTAAGAAGGACCGAACCCGCCGGGTAGACCAGCAGGACCGGGAGCGCGATCGCCCGGAGCATGACCGCGGCCTGGGACGCGGGAAGCAGGACGGTGCAGCCCAGCATGTAGAGATGGACGCCGAATCCGAACAGGTACATCGGCGCCCACTGGAAACTGACCCGGCCGTGGTACAGAAACCGGCGGACGAGCAGCCCGATGGCCCAGCTGCCTGCGATTGTGGCGACACCCATGAGCGCGCCGATGTTGCCTTTGAGAAGACGGAAAACGATGAGGATGACGGCGGCGACCGTCGAGGGGATCGGGCCGAACACCAGCGCCGAGACGCTGACCAGGATCGTCCGCGTGTCAAAGAAGATGCTGTTGGGGAACGTGAACGGAATCGACATGATGGTCATGCCGATCAGGCCGATCAGGATGCCGTTCAGGTAGGGCGTGGCCCGACGGAGACGCCGGGGCAGCTGGAAGCTGATCTCATGGAGTATGTTCAGCGCCAGCAGCAGCGAGGCGTTGAGAACCAGTGTGACAAGCAGGGTTCTGTCCAAGAAACACCTCCGACGGACCGGGTGCCGTTCACGGTTCTTCCGGCGCCTTTGCCGCGACGTGTTCGGTGAAGACCTTGACGAGCTCGGGATCGAACTTGGTTCCGGCCTCGCCCTGGAGGATCTTCAGGGCTTCCTCCCGGGAAAGGGCGTCGCGGTAGGGGCGTTCGCTGGTCATCGCGTCGTAGGCGTCCGCGAGCCCGATGATCCGGGACGGCAGCGGTGTCAGGGTGCCCTGGAGCCCCTTGGGATATCCGGTTCCGTCCCAGCGCTCGTGGTGCAGCAGGATATAGTCGGCGATTTCGGACAGCTCGTTGACCGAGCTCAGGATGCGGTATCCGATCTCGGAGTGGCGGCGGATTTCGCGCCGCTCCTCTTCCGAGAGCGCGGCATTCTTTTCAAGGATATCCTCGGAGATCGCGATCTTCCCGATGTCGTACAGCAGCCCCGCGGTCCGGAGTTCCTTCACGAGGTGCTCCGGCAGGCCGAGCTCCTGGCCGAGGGCCTCGCAGAGTACGGCCACGCGGCGGGAATGGGCTTCTTCGCGCGGCTGGGCCGCGTACAGGGCCTGGATGATGGACTGGACCGAACGGCTGCGGACGCCGGGGCTGTCGAACAGCTTCTGGCGGTACATGCGGTCCTCGGCGCGCTTGAAGGTGTCCTGCACGTCCTCGGACGGGAGTGTCTTGGTGTCGAGGCCGAACGAGATGGACAGGGTTGCCGTCTCCACGCGCGTCGCGTCGCACAGGTCCTTGACGCGGGATACGACGGTCGCCGCCTCCTCGGCCGATGTCCGGGGAAGCAGGATGATGAATTCGTCGCCGCCCAGCCGGGCGATGATGTCGTCCTCCCGGCACCCCGCGCGCAGGGCGTCGGCGGCCGCGCGCAGCAGGCGGTCGCCCGTGGCGTGCCCGAACGCGTCGTTCGTCAGCTTGAGCGCATTGACATCGGCCATCACGAGCGTGATGGGGAGGTTGCGCCGCGTGTTGAGCCGGCGAAGCTCCTCTTCGAAGAAGCGGCGGTTGTACAGGCCGGTCAGCTGGTCGTGGTAGCTGAGGTAGGTGATGCTTTCCTGGCGCTGGCGTTCCTGTGTGACGTCCCGGAACGCGATCACAAGACCCGCGGCCTTGCCGGTGTCGTCATGGATGGGGGCGATGCTGTCCGCCACAGGACGGGAGCTTCCGTCCCGCGACAGGAGCAGCAGGGTGTCGGGCAACCGGGAAACCGGGAGCAGGGGGTCGGCCCCCAGCAGCGCGAAAGGTTCGCGGGTGTGCTCGTCGATCAGGTTGAGGACGGTGTCCAGCGGTTGGCCGATGGCTTCGTTCCCGGTCCATCCGGTCAGCGCGCGGGCGACGTCGTTGATCAGGATGACGGTGCCGTCGGGGCCGGTCGCCACGATTCCGTCGCCGATGGACAGAAGCGTGGCGCGCAGGAGGTCGCGTTCGGAGCGCAGGCGTTCGTCCGAGCGCATCCGCTCGACGACCGTCCAGGCGGTGTTCATGAGAATGCCGAGCTGGGTGGCGTCCTGGCTGGTGTAGTCCCCATCTCGGACACCGACGCCGATGACGGCGACCACCCGCCCGATGTCGAATACGGGGACGCACAGGAAATTGGCCGCGGCAGGCGGGTCGAAACCCGGCCCTGCCGGCTGCGCAACCGTACGAGTGTCCGAGCGCGTGATCCGGACCGGACGTCCTTCCCGGACCGCCTCACCCCAGACTCCGGCCTGCTCCAGGGTTGCGGAAAGGGGAGGGGTCCCGGTGTCCGGGTCGGAATCCCAGCCGCCGCGCGCGGACTGGAGCGTGATCCGGCCGGACTCTTTGTCATACAGGAATATACCGCCCATGGCGCTGGCAGTGTAGACCATCGCCTGTTCGAGCACGAAACCCAGAAACTCGGCCTGCGTGGCCTGCCGCCGCTTCAGGAGGCCCAGCAGGACCTCGCTGCGCCGCAGGTTCTCGCGCAGTGCGTCCTCGGACGCCCGATGGTCGGTGACGTCGCCGGACGCGCCGACCAGCCGGCAGACCCGCCCGTCCTCGATGATCGGGGACAGGACCGTACGGAACACCCGCCACCCGTCGGCGACCTGCAGGGACTCCTCGAATGTGGTGATCCGGGCCTCGCGGACGCAGCGCGCGAAATGAACGGCGAGCCGGTCTCCGCGCTCCTGTCCGAACACGTCGGCCGGGGTGCGCCCGACGGCATCATCCGGATTCGCGCCCATCAGCGTCGCGCGGTTGACCCGCTCGTAACGGAAGTCGTTGTCGTGAACCCGGATCAGGAACAGGGCGCAGACGGATAGTTCGAAGACCGTGCCGAGCTGCTCGGCCGAACGGCCCGCCGCGGAGTCGGACAGGATCGCCAGTTGGCTCTCCGATTCGCGAAGGAGGGTAGCGGCGCGACGGCGGGCCAGGTGGCCGCT
>CAZNGQ010000169.1:0-6146 GCA_964572095.1 uncultured Oscillospiraceae bacterium | reverse complement strand
ATTGCAGCCCCATCCAGGGGTAGACGTTGGCGGGAAACTCGACGCCGGTCGTCACCACGTTGTCGCCGGTTTTCCAGTTCAGCCCGTTGGCGACCCATCCGATGCCCTCGGTCGTGTTCTTGACGAACGTGACCTCCTCCGAGGTAGCATTGACGAGTTGAGCGGCCGCCTTCCGGACGCGCTCCGCCTGCTTGTAGAAGCCCGCCCGGATGCCCGCGCACGTCGCGAGTTGTTCGATGTAGAGGCGCATCGCATCGGCCGCCGGCTTGCTGAGCGGCGCAACCGCGGCATGGTTGAGGAAGCTGTAATTCCGCGTGATCGGAAACTGCTCACGAATGGCACTGATGTCCATCAAAGTCGCCTCGCGTTCCATGCGGCGCACGAATACTCTCGTCCCCTGATCAAGTGTATGTCTCGAATCGGGCCGGGTCCACGCAGCTCCGCTTTTTCATCGCGACGGAGTCCGGCCACATGAACGCGGTCGCGGTCAGTAACCGGCCGGTCGTCCGCCTTTGCGAGGATCGCTGGCGCCAATGAGCCGCCCCGCCTCGATCCGGATTGCCTGGACAATCCCGTCCTGTTTTTCATCGTCGATCTTGTGGCCGCGTTTCACCAGGCCCGTGATCACGTCACTGTCCGCGGGGAAACGGTTCCGGTGGACCACATCCGGTTGCCACTGATGGTGAAACCGTGGGCCGCTCACGGCTTCTTCCAGCGGCTGCCCGTAATCGAGCACGTTCAGGATCACCTGCAGCGTCGCTGTGATAATGCGCGGCCCGCCGGATGCTCCCACTGCAAGCACGGGCTTGCCGTTTTCCAGGACAATCGTCGGCGTCATGCAGGAGAGGGGACGTTTCCCAGGCGCGACCGCATTCCGGACGGATTGCTTCAGGCCGAACGCGTTTGGCTTGCCCGGCTCGGCGGTGAAGTCGTCCATCTCGTCATTCAAGACGATCCCGGTCCCCTCGGCGACCAGCAGGCAGCCGAAACTCGTGTTGATGGTCTCGGTCACCGAGGCCACATTGCCGGCCGCGTCGACCACGCAGAAATGCGTTGTGCCGGAGTCGTCGCCCACGGTCCAGCCGTAATTCGGCGGGGGGAGAACCGTGTCCTCTTTGATTCGCCCCGCCAGTTCGGTCCCATACTCGGCGCCGGTCAATTTGGCGACCGGGACCTGCACGAAATCCTCGTCGCCCAGGTATCGCGCCCGGTCGGCAAAGGCATGTTTGAGCGCCTCGATGGTCAGATGTGCCGCCAAAGCGGGATCCTGCCGCTGGATGCGCGGAAGATCCCAGTGCGAGAGGATGTTCAGGGTCTCGGCAATGCAGACACCGCCCGACGAACTCGGCGGCATCAGCAGAAACTCGCGGCCGCGGTATTGTGTTCGGATTGGTTGGCGCCAGGCCGGCCGGTATCCGGCGAGGTCCTCCGCGGTCAGGATGCCGCCCTCGCGACGGACCGTCCGGACGATGGCCTCGGCGATGGAGCCCTTGTAGACGGCCTCCGCGCCCGTGTCGCCGATCGTGACGAGTGTGCGGGCCATATCCGGCTGCTTCAGGAGTTCGCCCTCCCTCAGGTCCTTGCCCTCGTGCTGAAACTGGGCCGCGAGTGACCGCGTCCCCTGTCGCAGGACCGGGTACTTCTCGACATGCGCGAGCGCGTCGCTGACGATCGAACCATGACGCGCGTCGACACGGTACCCGTCGCGAGCGAGTCGTATGGCCGGCTGAACGACCTGCTTCATGCTCCGCGTTCCGAAGCGATGAAGCAGCAACTGATGCCCCGCCACCATTCCGGGAACGGCGACCGCCAGGCCGGTGAATCGGCTTCTCGGCGGCCCTGAGGGATCCGCGGCCCGAGCCTTGACGTACATGTCCGGAGTCGCAGCCTTCGGGGCGCACTCCCGATAATCAAGCACGAAGACCTCGCCCGTCGCGGCCAGGCGCAGCATCATGAAGCCCCCTCCGCCGATGCCGCTGCTGTACGCATGAGTGACGCCGAGTGCGAACGCGGTGGCCGCGGCCGCGTCGACGGCGTTGCCGCCTCCTTGCAGGATTTCCGCGCCCGCCTCCGAAGCCTCGGCGCTGTCACTCGCCACCATGCCGTGCCGCGCGACGAGGACGCAGTTTCTGCCGGTCGATTGCGCATTTGTTGCCGAGCATGCCGCACCAACGATTGCCGCCATGCCGAGCAGTCGCAGCCATGCCGCGTCGCGGTTCGTTCCAGATACCGACATCGAGTCCTCCTTGACCGGTGACCATGGTCGCCGGACTCCGTCCTATTAAAGCAAACCGGCGCTGCGCACAACTCCCGCCTCGAGTGCCGGCGAGAAGCTCGCGCGCATCGGGGCAATCGCTCCATTTGTCGTTACCGGACCCCCGTGGCGCCGCCTGTGGCCGTGTTCCGGTAAAAACCCCATGCAGGAGGTAGCCACGACCGGCCGTATATCCGTTACAGATTCCGCGGATTTCCCATTTGCCCAGGCCTGCCAGTGAATCGTAGGTTCACCTCGCAGGAGCAGATGGCCTGCGGGGAAAGGTGCCCACGAATACGACAGCGTAGGGCACCCTCAGGGACACAGCGACCAACGGTTGAGAGGGCATAATCGTGAAGCCTTCCGGGCACAGCGCGCGGATGGCCGCAGGGTGCGTTTGCGCGCTTTTTGCGCTCAGCGGCTGCGTGCCACAGACGGGTACGTCCGACGACGACACCTCTTCATTGCCGGAGTTGGTGCTGTCAGCGAGCGCGCCGCGGCCGCCCGCCGCCGCAGAGGTCTCGGAGAGCGAGCCCAACGACGACTACGACACCGCGACACCGGTCACGGTGGACGGTTCCGCTACGCTGGCCGGCTCCATCAGTCCGGGCTCCAATCCCTTCGACCGTGACTTCTACAACCTCGGATCAGCGGCCGCCGGGGACCGTATCCGGGCACAGATCTCGATCAATGCCGGCACCGACATCGTCCTCGGAGTCCTGGACGACAAGGGTCGCGAGATCGGCTACCTCGACGTCTCCACGCTCTCGGCCGGGCCCTCTCAGATGGACATCGTGGTGCGGGAACCGACGAGCCATCTCTTCGTTGTCCTGGCCACCCGATCGAGTTCTTCGCAGGCCCGTTCGTACGACGTCCGGATCACCATCGATCGCGCCTGGGGCGTGCCCGCGTATCGCCCTCAGGTCATCGTTCTCAGCTTCCAGGGCGCCGAAAACGTCACCATCGGGAATCGCCCGGCCGTCGACGTCCCTCCGTTCGACGCGGCGAACATCGACTCCCGGTTCGCGGGTCAAACCGCGGCGATCATCCAGAACATCCATCAGATGATGACCGAAGCCTACGAGGGCCTCGGTGTCGCGTTCTACCTGTCGACGGACCCGTACATTCCCGAGGGGCCGCGATCGACCGTCTACTTCGGAACCTACGACTCGCGCCTGCTGGGGCTGGCCGACAACATCGACCCGTACAACGCCGACCTGCAACAGGACGCCATTCTCTACACGGACACCTTCTCGGTGTTCAGCGCCTTGTCGCCCGATGTGGCGGCCATCTCGCAAGCACTGGCGAACACGGCGGCGCACGAGGTCGGCCACCTGGTCGGGCTGCGACATACCGCGGACCCGCACGATCTGATGGACACGACCGCGACGGCTCGCCAGATGATGGTCCGCCAGTGGTTCCGTGCCAGCAGCCTGAATGCCTCGGTCATGCCGATCGGCTTCCAGGACTCGCCGTCGATGCTCAACTGGACCGTCGGCGGTGTTCTCGCACCGCCCCGCAGTGGCAAGACGATCGCCGCGCGTCAGAAGACCATCGACCTGGCCAGCAAGGGCATCGATTTCCACATTCCGCGAGCGCACCTCATGAGCGGATGCGACGGCGTTGCACCGGAGGCCTCCCTTCCGCAGTAGCGTCCGGGCTGCATTGCGGGACCGCAAAACCACCCGTATACTGAGCCCGGCCATTTCGTTCTGTGCGTTGCCGCGGGGGCAACCATGACTCGCCGCAAACGGTGCGGCAGGTCACGCAGCATTTCAGCCCCCCTCCGCGCACAGGTGGAGTTGTGATATGCCGCCAGGAAAGCCCGCGACAGGGCAAGTCGACGCCGCCGCTCAACCCGCTGCGGCGCCTCCCCAGATCAGCGCCGCCGCCGCCGGGCAGGCTTTCGCCCAGGATGACCTGCCCAGCCTGGGCATCACCCCGGACACGGCCAAGGCGGTCATGGACCACCTGCTCCGTCAGATGGCCGCCCAGCAGGCCGGGGCCACCGACGACAAGGGCGGACATGCCAAGGCCACCGACCTCCACATCAACGTCGGGCGCCCTCCGGACTACCGCATCGAGCGCGCCATTCGCAGCGTCAAGAGCAAGAAACTGACCGAGCAGGATGTCATCCTGCTGTCCAACGCGATGATGAACGAATCGCAACGGGCGCGGTTCGAGCGCAACCACTGTCTCGACATGTCCTACCACGTGGACAACGTGCGCTTCCGCGTGAACATCGTCCAGTCGTTCCAGGGTCGCAGCATCTCCATGCGACGATTCGAGGCCATCAAGGACTTCGACAAGTACAACCTGCCGAAGAACTACATTGACCTTGCGTCCAACCACCGCGGCTTTGTGGTCATGTCCGGCTCGACCGGTAGCGGCAAGACCACCTCAATCGCCGCAATGCTCGACTACGTCAACCGGAACTTCCACCGCAAGATCGTGACCATCGAAGACCCGATCGAGTACGTCTACACGCCCAAGAAATCGATCATCGTACAGATCGAGATCGGCGAGGACGGCATCCCCACGGAGGAAATCGCGCTGCGCAACCTCGTCCGCATGGACCCCGACGCCGGGCTGGCGGGCGAAATGCGCGACCGGCTCTCGCTCGAAGCTGCCCTCAAGACCGCCCAGGCCGGACACCTGATCTTCGGCACACTCCACTGCGAAGGTGTCGGACAGGCCTTTGACCGCATCCTCGCCTACTACGACACCGTCGAGCAGCAGCGCATCCTGGGCACCCTGGCCGACAACCTCGGTGCGATCATCAACCAGCGCCTGCTCCCGTGCCGGAAGCCGGGCATCGATGTCGTGCCGGCGTATGAGATCTTCATCCCCAACCCCCTCACCCGACGCTACATCCGCGAGCGCCGTTACGTCGAGGCCGTGACCGAAATGGAGAAGCCGGCGATGAAGGAACTCGGCTGCGTGACCTACGTCGACTCGCTCTACCGGCTCGTCCATGACGAATGGGTGGACTACCACACGGCCATGGAACATGCCGGCGACAAGGTCGAGAAACTCAAGGCCAAGTTCATCGGCATCGACATCAAGTAGCGAACAGCGGACAGGGAACAGAGAACAGAAACAGGCGACCCCTCTTTCTCGCTTCTTACCAAGGAGGGCGTCGGAGGGAGGTCGGGTTGAGAGAGGCCTTCCCAGCGGGTGGCGGCATGCCTCGAAGCCGGGCGAACATCCTCTGGACATGCCTGACGGCTGCCTCGACATTCCTGCTGCTATCGACGCTCACCCTGTGGGTTCGCGGCTATTGGATCGTGGACTCCGTCTCGTTGTGGGGTGACAACCGCTACGAGTGCTGGTCGCAAACGGGTCAATTCGGCTTCTACGTCAGCCGGAACCGCAGAACCGATCTTCCCCCGGTCACATGGACGACAAGCCGGGTCCGCTCGTGGTGGAGTTCGCCGAGCATGGGCGGATCGGTGTCGCTGGTCCAGCCCGATCGACGGCTGTTCAAGGGCTTCGAGCTGCGACGCTCGAGCGGAGGTCCGGAAGTGGAGGTGCCTGACTGGGCGCCTGCCCTCGTGTTTTCCATCGCGCCGGCCGCCTGGCTGATCGGGCGGATGCGCCGACGCCACAGACGGCGCACGGGGCGATGCCTGACCTGCGGATATGACCTGCGAGCCAGCGCCGGGCGCTGTCCTGAATGCGGGACTGTTCTCCCGGAAGCGCAGGCGGCCAGCGGGCCGGCCTGACCGGATCAGCTCAACGGTGCTCTCGTTTCGCGGCTCATCGCGCGTAAGCGCCGAACGTCAGCCCCTTCTCTGAAGGTCTCTTCGCCTTGCCGGCCGGATGACCGTATTGCCACGCCAGCAGTGGATCCATCGCCGAGTCGGGCATGCCCGGCACAGCCGGAAGCTTG
>CAZNGQ010000168.1:0-6194 GCA_964572095.1 uncultured Oscillospiraceae bacterium | reverse complement strand
GATCCGCAGACCGGCCACTACCGGATCTATCGCTGCGAAGTCGCCCGCTTCGACGCCGGGCAGGATCCGTCCAAGCTGGAATGGGTGATGGTCCGCAACAACACGTCCTACACCCACTACACCGAGAAAGTCGACCAGACCTACGCCCATTACTATTACTACAAAGTCACGGCGGTAAGCATCTGGGGCGTGGAGTCCGCGGAATCGGCGGTCATGAACTTCCGGGTGCCGGCGACGTCTCCGCCGCAGACACCGGCGATGCTGCTGCCTCTCTCGCAGAAAAACCGCATACAGGTCAACTGGGCCGGCGTCGAGCATGCGAGCCGGTACCTCGTATACCGGACGACCGTGCCGCGGATTTCCGAGGAGGACATCATCGGGCTGCAGACCGATTTCGCCACCGTGTATGAAAGCCTGTTCCAGGCGCCGGCCCCCGCCGACACGTTCCTGGACAGCCGCTTCCGGATCGCGGTCCGCGCGCTCCAGCCGTCCGCGACGACCCCCATCCTGTCGGTCGACAAGTTCAACACGTTGCAGCTGACCGCGCCTTCCGCCCTGAGGTCCTCTGTCGCCAAGGTCGACGCGGCGGACAAGCTGGCCGTGTTCCGGACCATCGCCGACAAGTACGGGCCGCTGGCGCTGAGTCCGTACAGCGGGCTGAGCGAGGCGGCCGCGAACCTCGTCCTGTGGGAGATCGTCGGCGAAGTCCCGGTCGCGGACGGCACGGATCCGACCGGCGCATACGAGTTCGTCGACGAAACCGTCGTTTTCGGCAGCACGTACGAATACACCGTCCAGGCGGTCAACGACGACGAGCTCGCGTCGGCCCGGCCGATGCCGGTCGAGTCCACCCCGCGCAAGGCAAAGCCGTTCGACCCGGTCACCGGGCTCTCGGGAACGGTGTCCGAAGGAAAGCCCTTGTTGTCCTGGAACCAGGCGAAGGAGGCCAACCTGACCTGGGCCGAGAGCCGCCGATACGTCGCGGGGTATCTCGTCTACCGCAGCACGGAAGAGAACGGTCTTTACTGCCAGGCCAGTCCCCTGCTTGAGGAGATGTCCTGGCGGGACGAGTCGGCCGATCGGTTTGCATTCAACTGGTACCGGGTGAAAGTCGTCGACACGGCCGGCTACCTGTCCGATTTTTCGGAACCCGTTCTGGTGCGCGAGTCGCCCGCTTTCGTGATCCGGGACGTGCTCCCGATCCTGTCGCGCAGCGGCTTGATCCAGACCTTCCCGGTGATCACGCTGCGGCCGGTCGCGACCCCGACGCCCGTCCCCGCCGCCACGTTTGAGTCCCTGGCCATGGGCAGCTACCGGCTGACGGACGTCCGCCTGACCGGACAGTCCGGCACCGCGACGATGTCGTTCGGCAACGACGAGTTTTTCGAGGTCCGGTTGTCGGGTGTGGTGCTCGGGATGTCGCCCGGATTCATCCCCCTGCCGAACGGCACGATCACCGCCGGTACCGCGACGATCGCCAAGGCGGTCAGCCTGCCCCGGTCCGGCGTCACGTTCAGCGCGCTTACACTCACCCCGGCAGCCGGCTGCGTGGTCGACGGGTATCTGGAGCGGCCGTCCGCCGCCGGCGTGCAGGTCACCCCGAACCTGATGGGCGACCTGTACGCCCTGCGGTTCACGGGCAGCGCCATCACGCAGGACGGGGTTTTCCAGGTGGCCGAGGTCCCGGGATTCCGGTACGGCCTCCTGGAATTCGCCCCGTCGAAAAACGCCGTCGTCACCCTGAACCAGAACGCCCGCCTGACGAGCCTGGTGCAGCTCTCCGACGGCACGGCGACCGTGAGCCTGGGGCTGGAGACACTGGACAACGCGGGATTGCAATACCGCTATTCCCGGGTGTCCTTCGATCCCCAGGGCCGGATGAGCGGCATCCTGTCGCTCGACCGGACCCAGACCCTGCGGCTCGTCATTCCGGCCGGGCTTGGACTGCGGGCCACGTCGTCGACCATGACCTGGAAGGATGGTGCGGTCGACGCCGCCGCCAGCAGTATCCAGGGCAGGCTCATCCTCCCGTTCCGCACGTTCGACGACCTCTACGTGCCGCCGGCGGCGCCCGCCCGGATCTCCGCCGGCCTGGATGCGGAGGCGCTTGCCGGTTTCGACCGGTTCCTGCCCGGAGGCATCGTCCGCATGACCGAGGCGAACACCCCCGCGGCGATCCTCGCGTCGCTCAGCGACGTCGAGCTGCAGGAACTCGACGCGTCCATGGTCACCCTCGCCACCCGGATCCAGAGCTCTTCCCTGCTGGTTCTTCCGTCCGATCCGCAGCTGTTGGAGCAGATGTCGACCGTGCCGTTCGATATCACCGGCTGGTCAGGCCAGGGGTTCACCGTCCTGGATGCCGCCATGTCTCCCGCCAATGTCGGCAACAGCGCCGAGGACACAAGCG
The DNA here is from genome assembly GCA_964572095.1 of uncultured Oscillospiraceae bacterium. GTDB lineage: Bacteria > Bacillota > Clostridia > Saccharofermentanales > UBA5734 > JAAYKS01. Next base: position 3,787 of record CAZNGQ010000168.1, on the reverse strand, counting down.
ACGCGATCGGCGTGACCCCGGGCCGTGTCGTCGTGGACCTCGACCGGCAGTCGTCCGTCGCGGTCCAGGCGCCGGCCGAGACCCAGGAGCCGTTCTGGATGGGCATCGTCGTCAAGCAGGGCCGCGTAGCCCTGCCTGCCGCCTATGTGAAAAACGAGAACGACACCCGCATCTCGTTCGAGCTCGAGTCCGGAGAGCTGCTCTACGACCTGAACGGGGTTTCCTACCAGAACCTCATCTACAACGCGCAGGGGACGCCGGCCAATTTCGGCAGCGAACTAGGCGGCTTCCGCGATGTCAAGATCTTCGACTGCATGATCGACCTGTACGGCAATACGGTCAACATCGAGATGAACGGCGAGCTGGGCATCCCGTTGTTCGGCTACCAGAAGGTCAAGGTCCGGCTGTACACCAACCAGGACGCAACGAACGGCCAGAAGGTCGGCAAGCTGATCGCCACCATTTCGGAGACCGATCCGTTCGACCCGTCCGGTACCGGTGAGGTCAAGCTCCGGATCCGAAGCGGCCAGCTGATGCCGGACGGCCTGCACATGAACGGCACACTCGATGTCCAGTTGGAGGAGAACCTCGTATTTACCGGACTGGCGTTCACGGAACTGATCGTCCCCTCCGACATGGAGCGGCTGACCGAGGCCGGCAACGCGGACCGGCACTACGGCACCGCGCTGTTCGACACCCCGCTTCAGGTCCGGTTCTACGATTTCAACATGCAGCTTCGTGCCTTGAGTTTCGGCTCGACCGCGTCGGAAATCAAGGTCGGAATGCTCCAGCCGCTGTACTCGGAGGGATTGTCTCGCTCCCTCCGGTTCGCCGGCAGCCCGATGTCCACGACCGGAACGGTCCGGTTCTATGAAAGCGCGCTGACCCTGTGGGGCGGCCTCCAGCTTTCGGACAACCTGGCGATGAACGTGGGCGAGGACTTTGACCGGATCGTCATCGGAAACGCGATGTCCGCCCCCGCCATCCGGTACGAGGAATCCAAGGCGCGCATGGCTTTCGAGTTCGAGGAATTCATCCGGGTCAACGGCGTCGTCAAGCCGAAACCGAAAGTATGGGAGTCGAACGAGCGGATCATCGAGTACGAGACCGACGGGTTCAACATGCTGTTCAACACGATCTGCGACCTGGCCGGCTATCCGGTCCAGGCGAACGTACGGTTCGGCTACGACGAGTTCAACGCGCGCAACTTCTTTGTCCTCGGTTCCTACTACGACGACCCCGAGGGCGGCATCAGCTTCTACTACGGCAAGCTGAACCAAATCGTCGGCATCCTCGCCTACAACGTGAACCTGCCGCGCGGGACGGACGGGCGGTACGCCATCCCGAAAGGCAGCGGCGCGTTGTTCGACGCCATCGACGCGATGCAGGTGAATCCGGAGTCGGACGGCAACTTCTTCTTCGCCTCGACGTGCAACATCTACTTCGCCATCGGGTACAGCGACATCTCCATACCGATCTGCGATGTCCGGGACGTCTATATCGTCGTTGAGACCGGGCCGGCGTTCGATTCCGCCGGCGACTTCTATGCGCCGCTGGACGTCGCCGCGCTCGCCCAGGGCAAGGGGTTCGTCAATGCCGGCCGCACCCGGATCAGCTACTACCATCCGGAAGGCCGGTTCCAGTTCAGCACGATCCTGTATGAGATCCCGATGTATACGTTCACGGTCAGCGGCGAAGCGGGGTTCGAGATGAATTCCGTCTTCTGGGAGGTGCGGATCGGGTATCCCAACGCGCTCAAGGCATCGGAGTACAACCTGTTCGAGGCGGGCTTCGGCATCGCGTTCCGGGACTCGGAGATCGAGGACGACAGCTGGGTCAAGGCGCAGATGTACTTTGCGTTCGACAGCGAGGCGGTCATCAGCCCGGTCTATGTGCGGGCGTACCTGAACGCGGGCGCGGAGGGGTTCTACGCCTTCGATGAGGACCTGTTCCGGCTGACAGTCTGGCTCAACGGCGGAGTGGAGGGCGGCATCAAGGTCGCGGGCAAGCGGTATGCCATCATCAGCTTCTGGCTGGACGCCACCGGTACGATCGTCGGCGCGTCCGGGCAGGACTGGCGGCTCGACTCGGCGGTCGGGATCCACTACTCGATCGACCTCTGGATCGACGAGATCGAGGGATCGGTCACCTGGAACATCCAAAAAACGTTCTAGACAACGTCCGACGATACGCGAAAAAGCGTCGGAACCCGCCCTGCAGCAGGTTCCGACTCCTTCGCCCATTTCATGGGCCTGTCTGTCGTGTATCGCTATTTCAATTTGAACCGGGCGATCATCTGCTTGAGCATGTCGGCCTGGCCGGACAGTTCTTCACTGGTCGCCGCGCTCTCCTCGCTGGTCGAGGAGTTCATGCGAACCACCTCGGAAACCTGCATGACCCCCTGGTTGATTTCGGTGATCGCGGAGGCCTGGTCGTTTGACGCCTCCGCAATGGTCCCGACCAGGCTCTCGACCTGCACAACCTCCGAGACGATCTCGTCCAGCGCCCGCGCAGTCTTCTCTGTGAGTTTCGACCCGGTGTTGACTTTCGCGATCGATTCCTCGATCATGGCGGCGGTCTCCTTGGCGGCTTTCGCGCACCGGCCGGCCAGGTCCCGGACCTCTTCCGCGACGACCGCGAACCCCTTGCCGTTGGCGCCGGCACGCGCGGCTTCGACCGCGGCGTTGAGGGACAGCATGTTGGTCTGGAACGCGATGTCGTCGATGACCTTGATGACCTGCGCGATCCGGGACGAGGACTCGCTGATCTCCGCCATGGCCGTGCGCATCTGCTTCATGACATCGCTGCCCTGTGTAGCCTGCAATTTGGTCTTGCTTGACAGCTGGTGGGCGGTCCCGGCGTGGACGGCGTTGTCGCGGGTCTGGTCGGCGACGACCCGGATGGAGGCCGTCAGCTGTTCAATGGAGCTGGCCTGTTCCGTTGCGCCCTGCGACAGCGCCTGACTGCCCTCCGACACCTGCCTCGATCCGATCGACACCTGCTCGGCGGCGGTATTCATTTCGGCCAGCACTTTGTTGAAGGTCTCCACGATCAGGTTCAATGCGGTCTTGATGGGAGCGAAATCCTCCTTGTAGTCGGCCTCGACGCCCACCTTGAAGTTTGCTCCGGCCATTTGCGTGAGGATGCCTGAGATTTCACCCACATACGTCGACACCGAGTCGAGTGTGCTGTTGAGCGCGATCTTGATCGCGGCGTGGTCTCCACGGTAGTCCCCGTCCATTCGGACAGTCAGGTCGCCGTTGGCCATCTTGTCCAGCACGTTTCCAGCTTCCGTCACCGGCGCGACCACCGCGTCGAGCGTCCGGTTGACCCCGTCCACCACTTTGGCATACTGGCCCTGGTGCCTGCCCGCGTCCGCCCGCGCGTCGAGCCGGCCCTCCACCGCCGCGCCGGCGAGGGCGTTGACGTCGCTGACCAGGGATTTGATCGCGTTCTGGGTGTCCGCCAGCGCGGGACCGATCTGGTCCTGCCCGCCCAGGACCACGATGTCGTCGTCCAGGTCACCGCGGGAGATGTTGGACAGTTTTTCGAGGAGGTTGGCCTGCATGTTCCGCTGCATCGACTGGATAGACTGAAGCATGACGCCGATCTCGTCCTCCCGTTTCGCGTACCTGTCAGCGGCCGATGGCCCGTCACTCCTGAAATCGAAGCCCGACAGTCTCTGGATGATTCCGGTCGTCGCGATGATCGGGGCGGAGATCGAAGCACTGATGAAAACGATCACGCCGGCCAGCGCACCCAAACCGACCAGCGCGATGAGCAGCAG
>CAZNGQ010000167.1:0-6214 GCA_964572095.1 uncultured Oscillospiraceae bacterium | reverse complement strand
CCGTGGCCTATTTCCTGACCGGCCGGTGGAAGCGCCGGCTTGCGGAGTGACCGGATAAATCGAGAGGATAACCGGCGCCACTGCGTCCGAGGCATAGTAAAATGGTGCCATACGAAAAAAGCGCGCCGGCGCGACAAGGAGGACCTCCCATGAAGGACGGGTTTGTCGGAATCCAGGTCGGACCGATCGGAGCCTACGACGAGGGGATCGACCATGCGCTGGACCTGATGCAGGAAACGGCCGGCGTCAACACGCTGATCGCATACACACACACGTACTACGGCGCGAACAACCGCCCGCTCGAGGTCCTCGCCCAGGACCACGGCACGCCGGTGCGCGATGAGCGGGGGCGCAAGCTGCCCGGACTCTGGATCCGCCAGCACGAGGAGATGTTCCGGGGGACGGTGCTGCGCTCCCGGCCCAACCCGCCGGGTACGGAATACGCGGACAAGGATTTCCTGGCCGACCTGGCCGAGCCGGCCAAAAAGCGCGGCATGAAGGTGTATGCCCGTTTTCTGGAGCCGCACCAGGCGCGCACGATGCAATTCATCGACAACTGGTCCCAGGCGCTGTCGATCGACGTGTACGGACGGCTCCATCCTTTCACCTGCTTCAACAATCCGGACTACAGGAACTTCTGGCTGTCCTCCATCGAGGACATGTTCAAGACCTACCCGATCGACGGGCTGCAGTATGGCTCCGAACGGTGCGGACCGCTGTCCCGCATGCTGTTCTGGAACGATGTACCCACCTGTTTCTGCAACCATTGTATGGCACGCGCCAGGGCAAAGGGCATCGACGGCGAACGGGCCCGCCAGGGATTCCAGACGCTGTACGAGTACAACCTCAGTCTCAAGGACGGCAGCGTCAATCCGGTCGACGGGGCGTTCCCGACGTTCCTGCGCATCCTGCTCAAATTCCCCGAGATCCTGGCCTGGGAGCAGATGGCGCACGACTCCAAGGAGGACCTGGCCAAACTGCTGTACGGCTCGATGAAGATCATCCGGCCGGACGCGCGGTTCGGCATCCACATCGACCACCAGGAGAGCACCTGGGACATTTTCCAGCGCGCCGAGATCGACTACGCGGAAGTCGCGCGGTACTGCGACTTCATCAAGCCGATCGCGTACCACGACATCGCGGCGCCCCGGATCAAGAACTGGTATCTGCAGCGGATGAAGGACACGGTGATGCGCGACACCTCCATGAACGTGCTGCTGGAATCCTTCTACGACCTCATGGGGTACGACAAGAACGTCGAGCCCGCCCTGGACAAAATGGACAACGGCGGCCTGACCGAGGACTACGTGTATCGCCTGACAAAACGGCTCGTGGACGGCGTCGCGGGCAAGGTGCCCATTTATCCGGGCATCGGCTTCGACATCCCGCTGGGCGACAAGCCCTATCCCGCCAACCCGGAAGTCGTGTACCGCTCCGTGCTCAAGGCGTTCGAGGCCGGCGCGTCCGGCATCATGCTGTCGCGGGAATACTGCGAGATGCGCGTGGACAACATGCGGGCGGTCGGCAGGGCACTCCGGGAAGTCCGATAAATAATACTGCTATTCCCTTTGGAGGTCAGAATGGAACGAATCAAAACGGCGGTCATCGGGTATGGCAAGGTCGCGCGCTATCACGCGGCGGCGCTGCTCGCCCTGCCCGAGTCCGAATTCATCGCGGTTTGCGGCCGGGACCTTGGCAAGGCGACGGCGTTCGCGGCGTCCATCGGCCCGGGGATCCGGGCGTATGACGATGTCACGGAGATGATCCGGGACGCCGGGGTGCAGGCGGTCGTCGTCTGCACCCCGCATCCCGCCCACGCGGACCCCGCGATCGCGGCGGCCCGCGCCGGCGCGCACGTGCTGGTGGAAAAGCCGCTCGCCGCCACCCTCGCGGACTGCGACGCCATGATCCGCGCGGCCCGGGAATCCGGGGTGCTGCTCGGCGGTGTCTGCCAGCGGCGGTTCTACCGGCCGGTCCAGCGCGTCCGGCAGGCGATCGACGAAGGCCGGATCGGCCACCCCATCCTCGGGACGATCGAGATGCTGGGCTGGCGGGACGAGGCATACTACCGCAGCGACCCGTGGCGCGGGTCCTGGGCGGGCGAAGGCGGCGGCGTGCTGGTGAACCAGGCGCCGCACCAGCTGGACCTGCTGCAGTGGTACATGGGGCCGGTGGAGGAGGTCTACGGGATCTGGGGCAACCTGAATCATCCGTACATCGAAGTGGAGGACACCGCCGTCGCCGTGATCCGGTTTCAAAACGGCGGCATCGGCAATGTCCTCGTCACCAACGCGGTCAACCCCGCGCAGCACGGCAACGTCCACATCTATGGGGAAAACGGCGCGGCGGTCGGCGTGCAGACCGACGGCGGCGCGATGTTCATCGCCGGGATGACCGGCATCACGGAGCCTCCGGTCAACGACCTGTGGACCGTCCCCGGCGAGGAGAACCTGCTGGCCGGCTGGCGGCAGGGCGACGCGGACTTCTTCAACGGCATCGACGCGGTGAACCATTATTATGAGCGGCAGGACGAGGACTTCCTGCGCGCCGTCCAGACCGGCGGTCGTCCGCTGATCGACGGCGAGGAGGCCCGCAAGACCGTCGAGCTGTTCGAAGCGATCTACCGTACGACGCGGGATCGGGCGCCGGTGCGGTTCCCCCTCGTACCCGGTGAGCGGGAATGAGGAACAGCCCGCACCCGTATGCCGCCGTGACCATCCTGTTCTGGTCGCTCGCGTTTGTACTGACACGAGTGGCGATGCGGCACTTTTCCGCGTTTTCACTCGGGTTCCTGCGGTATGCCGTCGCCTCGTGCATCCTCATCGTCGTCGCCCTTCGACTGAGGCTGAGCCTGCCGCGCCGCGCCGACCTGAAATGGTTCCTGGCTGCGGGCGCAACGGGTTTTTTCATTTACGTGTCGGTTTTCAACCTCGGGTGCCGGACCATTCCGTCCTCCACGAGCAGTGTCGTCATTGCGACTGTCCCGGTGATTACCGCCCTGCTGGCCCGCTTCCTGTACAGCGAACGGCTGACGGCGATCCAGTGGACGGCGATCGGGATCGAGTTTCTGGGCGTCGCCGCCCTGACGGTCCTGCGGGGCGGAATCGACATGAACGTCGGGCTGCTCTGGCTGCTGGCGGCCGCGGTTTCGATCAGTGTCTACAACCTGCTGCAGCGCAAGCTGACCCGGACGTACGACGGCCTGACGACCGCGGCGTTCAGCATCTTCGCCGGGACGGCCATGCTGGCGGTGTTCCTCCCCGCCTCCATGCGGGAAGTGTCCACGGCGAGCCTGCCGCAGCTGCTGATCGTCGCCGTCCTCGGGATCTTCTGCAGCGCGGTCGCGTTTGTCGCCTGGTCCCAGGCGCTCGCCCGGGCGAAGCAGACCTCCACGGTCAGCAACTACATGTTCGCCACGCCCTTCCTGGCAAGTCTCCTGGGCTTTCTGATCGGCGGGGAGACCCCCGACCTGCCGACCCTCGCCGGCGGGACGGTCATCCTGGCCGGGATGGCGCTCTTCTACTTCGGCGACCGGATCCGGAACCGCGCCCAATCAAAACGCAAGGAGGTCCCCACCCGACATGCGCAGGATCTTTAACGCCTTCCTGTTCCTTTTCCTGGATTTCAGCTTCTATTTCGGCGCGTCCCGTGTCGGCCTGATCCCGGATTTCGTCGGGTATCTGCTGATCCTCCCCGCGCTGGACGAAATGGCCGCCTACAACCGGAGATTCGCGCGGATCAAGCCCTATGCGATCGGCATGGCGGTCTATACCGGCGCCCTGTATCTCCTGGACCTGACCGGATTGTCCGTCGCGATGGGCTTTCTGCCCGCGACGGTACTCGAGCTGGCCTCGACCGTCGCGACCCTGATCATCACCCACGAGATCGTGACGGCGCTGATGGAGATCGAGGCGGCTTCCGGCCAGGACCTCCGCGCCGATTTCACAAAACGGGTGTGGACGCTGCAGGCGGTCCTGATGATCGTCGGCGGAACAGTCCTGTATATCGTCCCCGAGCTGTCCGTCCCGTTCGAGTTCGTCTTGATGATCCTCGGTATCTTCTTCCTGTTCACCTTCTCGAAAACCGTCGGCCTGTTTGAAGCAAGACAGTTCAAGATCCCGATGCTGCCCGCAGCGGATTCAGGGAGGAAAAAGCCATGAAAAAAGTCGCGGTCCTGACCGGCGGCCATCCGTATGACGTGCCGGCATTCAACGCGTGCCTGCGGTCCCTGCCCGGCGTCGACTGCCACGTGCAGTCGGTCGAGGAGTTCTGCACAGACTTCGGCAAGTATACCGACGGCTACGACGCGGTCGTGTTTTTTCACATGGTCCTCCCGACGCCCGTGAATGAACCCGCTTGGAACACGGTCGACAAGCGCTCGCTCGAAGCGATCGCCGAACGCGGTCAGGGCATCGTCGTGCTGCATCATTCGGTTCTGGCGTTCGATGAGTGGGATACCTGGACTGCGGTGACCGGCATCGCGGACCGCAAGAACTACACCTACGACTTCGGGGTGGCGGTGGAATCCCATTTGGAAAAACCGGATCACCCGATCACGCGCGGCCTCGCCGACTGGACGCTTGTGGACGAGACCTATAACGCCTGCAGCGCAGGCCCGGATTCGGACATCCTGATCTCGACGCCCTGTGCCGCCAGCATGAAAACGATCGGCTGGACGCGCCGGTACAAGAATTCACGGGTATTCTGCTACCAGTCCGGCCATGACAAGGCCGCCTACAGCGACTCGAATTTCCGGACCGTCCTCGGCCGGGGCATCCTCTGGGTTTGCGGAAAGGACTGACACATGGCGTATCGGATGATCCAGGTCGGCACCGGCGGCTGGGGTTCGTGGTGGTGCAAACATTTTCTGCCTGTCAACGTGGCGGACGGACTCATCGAAGTCGTCGCGGCGGTGGACATCGATGCGGCCGCGTTGGAAAACGCGAAGCGGTTCCTCGGCCTGGCCGACGCGCAGTGCTACACGGACATTAAGCGGGCGTTCGCGGAGACGCGCGCGGACTTTTGCGTCATCGCGGTGCCCCCTCGTTTTCATGAGCAGGTCGTCGACCTGGCGCTGCGGTACGGGATGCACATCCTGTCGGAAAAGCCGATCGCAGACACGCTGGAGGGCTCGGCCCGCATCGCGGAGAAAGTTCACCGAGCCGGCGTGAAAATGGCGGTGACGATGAGCCACCGGTTCGACATGGACAAGACGACGCTGCGCGAGGAGCTGCGCTCCGGACGGAACGGGCGGCTGGACTACCTTGCCTGCCGGTACTCCTGCGACCTGCGCCGCGAGGGCTGCTGGGGGTTCCGGCACGGGATGGACAACCCGCTGCTGCTGGAGGGCGCGGTGCACCACCTCGACCTGCTGGCGGACATGGCCGGCGCCCGGGCCGAAACGGTCTTTGCCACCACCTGGAACCCGCCGTGGAGCGATTTCAGGAACAACGCGCAGGGCATGATCCAGATCACCTGCGAGAACGGCGTCCGCATCCTGTACGAGGGCGCCGACACGAACGCGGTCGGCCTGAATCCCTGGAGCAACGAGTACATCCGGGCCGAGAGCGAATTCTCCACGCTGATCCTGGACCACCGGGAACTGGAACGGTTTGTATATGATCCGGCGAAGTCCTGGACACCCGGCCGCGAAGGCGCGGGGGAGAAACTGCCGATGCTGCGCCAGCGCAAGTGGGCGAACGCCTGGCTTGTCGAGCGGTTTGTCGGCTGGCTCGACGGCGGAGAGGCGCTCGAGACGAACGTCGAGGACAACCTGCAGTCGGTCGCGATCGTTTTCGCGGCGATCGAAAGCAACCGGACAGGGATTCCGGTGCGGGTGCAGGATATGCTGGCGCACGCGCGGGCAACGGTCCTCGCCCAGACGGCCGGGGAAGCGGAATGAGAATTTCGTCTGTGCTACACTGAAATCACGACAGGACCATCGTCTGCCTGACAAAAGGGGGTACTTGTCATGGTCGATCGCAAGGGTGGAGGATCCAGACCGAGGCGGACCGGCGGCAGCGCCGGCGGCGGAGGGGTTTTCCGGCGGGGTTCCGGACTCAACACGGGCGGGCCGGTCGGCAAGTCCGACGGCTATGGCGACCGCAATGCCGGCGGGTTTTCCCGAAACACCGGCGGATCCTCCGGAAGTTCCGGCGGCCGTGGAATCCTGTCCAGCAAGTCCATGATCCTTGTCGTGCTGCTGGTTGTCGGG
>CAZNGQ010000166.1:0-6218 GCA_964572095.1 uncultured Oscillospiraceae bacterium | reverse complement strand
GAAGAAGCAGGTCGACGCGGAAGCGCGCCGGCTCCGCCGGCGGGAAGTTGAAAACGACGTCCATGCGTCCCGGCGCGGATTCGACCGTCTTCATATAGACGCGGACCGGTACCGATCCGATCAAGAAATCGAAAACCCGGTTGCCGGTCTGGACGACGACCAGCCCGCTGAACAGGTCTCCCGAGATGAATCCGGCGCCCGATGCCAGGTTGTTGGTGTCTTCGTCCATGGGCCTGCCTCCGTTTTGCTTTTTTGGATATGATAGCACAGGACGCGTGTGGCCGTTTACGGTAGAATGATATGTGATGTGAAACACCCGGCCGTTCGGCAGAAAGGGTTGCCCAGGATGCTGACATCCCAGGAATACGCTTTCCTCGAGTCCCTGTTCCTGCAATATGGCAGGCGCATCCGCGGGCACTGCCTGCGGCTGACGGGTTCGCCCGACCAGGCGGACGAATGCACGCAGATGACGTTTCTGGCCGCCTCCGAGCAGGCGTCCAGACTCATGTCCCATCCAAACCCCGCCGGCTGGCTGTATGTGACCGCCCTGAACATGGTGCGGCGGCTCCGGCGAAACGGCGCAAGGGCCGCTGCCCAGGCGGACATCGACGATCCGGTCGTGGAGCCGATGTTGGCAACGGCTGCCGGGGAAGACCGACTGGATACCGGCCTCGACGTCGCCCGGGCCCTGGAGCGGCTGGACGAGCGGGATCGCCGGCTGTACCGCGCGATTTTCGTGCAGGGCATGGATTACGCCGGGATCGCCCGCGAGGAGCTGACGACCGAAGCAGCAGTCAAGATGCGCGCCCTGCGGCTGCGCCGCAGACTGAAGAAAATGCTGGAAAACTAGAATCCGTTTGTTACCTGAGCGGGCAGCCCGGCGATATGATGACGAGTCCGGCAGCCAGCGAAGGGGAAGGAGGACTACGATGAACGAGTTGGAGCAGTTGCGGAGTGAACTCGAGCTGGCCCGCGCTGAAGCCGATTATTATCGGAATCTCGTATTGCTGGACGACAGCAACCCCGACAGCGTCAAGGCCCTGGAACACAGCCAGGACGTGCTGGACCGCCTCGATCCCGAGGGGACTGCGCTGCCGCAGGAGGGCGGGAACGTCTTTTTCCTGAAGCCGGAACAGCGCGGTTCAACCGCTGTGGCGCATGCGCCCGGGAAACGGCTGGGCGAGCGGCTGCGCTACCTGGCGATGATCCCGGTCAACATCATCATCGCCATACCGGTCAGTATCGTCGCCGCGGTGGCCCTGGCCCGGATCATGTCCGCCAGCCTGCTGAAAAAGGGATTTCTGGATGTTCTGGTCCGCAACACGTCCCAGTCGGTGCGCATATCCGTGGATCAGCACCGGAACACGAGGGAGGACTGACAATGTCACCTGATCTATCCGTCCCTGTCGCCATGGCCACCGTATTCGGCATCGATGCCTGGATCCTCTGGCTTGCCCTTGCCGCCGTATGCACCGTTGTGGAACTGTCCACGGTCAACCTCGTCTCGATCTGGTTCGTCGTCGGCAGCCTCGCAGCGCTTACCGCGGACCTGCTGGGCGCCGGCATCTGGGTCCAGGTCCAGATCATGGTCATCGTTTCGGGCCTGCTCCTCTATGTGTTCCTCAAGTTCCGGCCCCATCTGGGACTGACGGAACACAGCACGACCGCGACCAACGCCGACCGGTTCATCGGACAATCCGCGCTGGTCATACAGGACATCGATCCGGTGGCCGGCAAAGGACAGGTCCAGTCACTCGGCCAGATCTGGAGCGCAACCAGCTCGGACGGCCAACCTATTCCAGCCGGAACCTTGACCGTCATCCTGCAGATCCGCGGCGTTCGTCTGGTCGTCCGTCCGCGGGGGGAAGCCGCTGATACACCAGCCGAACAATCATAGAAAACTACAGGAGGGTATCCATCATGAATCCGATGTCCGCTGCCGCCCTGAACACCCTGGTCTGCGCCAGCAACCCCGGCGGGCTGATCGCGCTCGTCGCCATCGTCGTCGTCGTGCTGCTCATCGTCATCAAAAACGTGCGCATCGTGCCCCAGGCATCGAACTTTGTCGTGGAGCGCCTCGGCGGTTACCATGCCACCTGGCAGACCGGCCTCCATGTCAAGCTGCCGTTCCTCGACCGCATCGCCAAGATCGTGTCCCTCAAGGAGCAGGTCGTGGATTTCCAGCCCCAACCGGTCATCACCAAGGACAACGTCACGATGATGATCGACACCGTGCTGTTCTACCAGATCACCGACCCCAAGATGTACACCTATGGCATCGAGCATCCGATCATGGCGATCGAGAACCTGTCCGCGACGACCCTGCGCAATGTCATCGGCGATCTCGAGCTCGACCAGACCCTGACATCGCGCGACATCATCAACACCAAGATGAGGATCACGCTGGACGAAGCCACCGATCCCTGGGGCATCAAGGTCAACCGGGTGGAGCTCAAGAACATCATTCCGCCCAAGGAAATCCAGGTTGCGATGGAGCGCCAGATGAAGGCGGAGCGGGAGAAGCGCGAGAACATCCTCCGCGCCGAAGGCGAAAAGGAAGCCGCCATCCGCACGGCGGAGGGCGAGAAGACCTCGGCGATCCTGAGAGCCGAGGCGCAGAAGGAATCCCAGATCCGCCGCGCCGAAGGCGAGGCCGAAGCGATCAAGGTCGTCCAGGAAGCAACCGCCGCAGGCCTGCGCATGATCAAGGACGTCGGCGCGGACAAAGCCCTGATCGCGATCAAGAGCCTTGAGACCATGGAAAAGGTCGCCAACGGCACAGCCACCAAGATCATCATCCCTTCCGAACTCCAGGGGATGGCCGGATTGGCCGCAACCCTCCGGGAAATCGCGGCTCCCGACGCGAAGTGATTCGACCCATGGCTCCGGCCGGCGCCGCAACGCCGGCCGGAGCGTTCTTTTTTGGAGGTGCCTGAATGCTGCTGGGGATCCGGGTGCAAAACTTTGAAATGCTTCGCGACACGAAAGCCGGGATGGTCGACGTCGAGGCGCTCGACGTGTCGGACGATGTTAACCTGGGCCTTGCCGCCGGCATGACCCCTTCGATCCCGCTTGCTCCCTTGTCTGCGCTGATCGGTAAGAACGATACCGGCAAAAGCTCGCTGTTCCGCGCGATGTCCTTCCTTTCCGACGCGGTGCGCCACGGGGTCAGGTTCGCCTCGACGCAGGACGGCCGCAAGGGATTCACCCGCCTGCGCTCCAACGGCGGACCGGATCCCGTGGTCTTCGACCTGACCGTCCGTCTGGACGGAATGGGCGGGCTTCTCCTGTACCATGTGGCTTTCGACTGCGACCGGTTCGGCCGTCCGTACGTCCAGGAGGAGCGGATCGACCACGTGGACCCCGCAAGCAGGCGGATACTCCCGGTTCTGAGCCTGACTGGCGGGAAAGGCATCCTGACGGACGACGCCGGCCGCGAAAGCGAGGCAGGCGTCGGCAACGAAGACGCCACGGGCCTCGGCGCTTACGGGTCGATCATCACTCATCCCCGTATCCACGCGCTCAACGGGATGGTCACACGCTGGTTCTTCTGCTCGTTCCTGCCCCATGACGCCAATACGCCGCCTGCAATGCAGCCGTCCGCGGGGGGACACCGTCATCTGGCTCCCGACGGCGGCAATGTGGAGAACGTGATCCGGTATTATCGCGAATACGACAACGAGGCATTCGAGCAGGCCATCGGCCGGATCCGGGAAAAAATGCCCGGCAGTCGCCGGATTGACGACGCCGTGCTGGACGGACGCATCTCCGCCGCGTCCAGGCGCCTGTTCACATACCTGTTGCTGCTCGAGGACCCGCGCCCGCGCCCGCTTCTTTGCATCGAGAGCCCGGACGAAGGCCTCCACCACGATATGGTCGACACATTGGCCGCCGAACTGCGCGGCTATTCCCTCCGCAGGCCGGACACCCAGATCCTGTTCACGACGCACAACCCGCACCTGCTCGAGGCCATGTCCCCGGACGAGGTGTGGGTGTTCGAGCGCCGCCCGCTGACCGGAGGGAACACGGATGCCGAAACCGCGTCCGCCCGCTGCGCGGGGGCGGACCCGGTCGTCCGCGCCATGTACGCCGAGGGGATCGGGATGGGATCGCTCTGGTACAGCGGCCATTTCGAGCCGGAGGGCAACGATGCATCTTGAGGTTTTGTCCGAAGACCGCTCCGGCAGCGCCGTGCTGGCGGCTGTGCTGCGGTTCCTGCGCGATCACCGCGGCTGCCGGTTTTCGTTCGATATCCGTCCGCACCGCGGCAAGGGATTCGCCCCCGCGGATCCGTCCAGACGCCCGGTCCGCGACACGGTCGGCCTGCTGGACCTGTTGCCGGCCAAGTCGCGCGCCTACGCCCGCGTACTCGACCCCGCTGCGAACATCCTCGTCGTGGTCATGGATTCCGACGAGATCCCTCCCCAGGAAATCGAGTCGGACCTCCGGTCGACGCTCCGACGATACGCGGCGCCGGTTCCGGGCGTCATCGGCATCTGTGTCGAAGAGATAGAAGCCTGGCTGCTCGGAGACCATGCGGCGATCCAGGCCGCCTATCCCGACGCGGACATGCGCGTCGTGGAGCGGTATGACCAGGACAGCGTCTGCGGCACATGGGAGACCCTGGCACGCTGCATCCAGCCGGAATCCGCCGAGCGGCTGATCCGGATCGGCTATCCGGCGGTCGGCCAGTACAAAGCCGCCTGGTGCCGGGACATCTCCGCGCACCTGGACCCGGACCGCAACATCTCCCCGAGCTTCCGACGTTTTCTTGGGGCTTTGGAAAGAGCACTCGGTGTTCCGGGCGCCACCGATATCTCCGGGGGAGTCGTGGCGGATCATGGCTGAGACACCGGGTTCCGCCTATCTTCATATCCCGTTCTGCGCGCGCAAGTGCCGGTACTGCGATTTCCCGTCCTACGCAGGCAGGGAGGACCGGATCGAAACGTATACCGACGCCGTGTGCCTGGAGATCCGGCAGGCCGGTGCGCTGCTTTCGGACCCTGCGGGCGCAAAACCGCTGGATACGGTCTACTTCGGCGGCGGCACGCCGACCCTCGCCGGCGCGGACCGGCTGGTCCGGATGCTGGGAGCCCTGCGCGACACGTTTTCCCTGGCTGACGGCGCCGAAGTCTCGCTCGAGGCGAATCCGGGCACGGTGACGCCGCGGGATTTCGAGCTTTTACGCGCGGGCGGCTTCAACCGTCTCAGCATGGGGCTGCAGGCCTGGCAGCCGCGGCTGCTGGAAACGCTCGGGCGTATCCATACCGCCCGCGACTTCACCGACGCGGTGCAGGCCGCGAGGCGGGCCGGGTTCGACAGCATCGGTGCCGACATCATGCTGGGTCTTCCGGGCCAGACGATGGCCGACCTGCGGGAAACCCTGGAGCGGGTGATCGGGTGCGGGGTGGAGCATGTGTCGTTCTACTCGCTGCAAATCGAGGAGGGCACCCCATTCCACGCACTGTACTCCACCGGTCGGCTCGACCTGCCCGACGAGGACACCGAGCGGGAGATGTACCACGAGACACGGCGGCTGCTCTCCGCCAGCGGCCGGATCCCGTACGAGATCAGCAGCGCCGCCCTGCCGGGCCATGAATGCCGGCACAACCTCGTGTACTGGGCCGCGCGGGAGTATTTCGGTTTCGGCTGCGCCGCGCATTCCTATGTCGGCGGTGTCCGCCGGGAGAACCGGAGGGAACTGGACGCCTACCTGGAGGCGGTCGGCCGGAGGGATCCGGGCGATCCTTTTCCCGCGGCCCGGGTGCTCGAAACGGTCGACCGCGACGAGCAGATGAAGGAAGTCATGCTGCTTTCCTTCCGCACGGACGCCGGCGTGGACGCGGCATCCTATTTCCGGCGGTTCGGGGAAACCGCGGAGAGGCGCTTCGGACCGGAACTGGCCGACCTGTCCGGCAGGGGGTTGATTGCGGCGACGGACCGGGGATGGGCGCTGACGGAATCCGGCCGCGACCTGGCGAACCAGGTGTTCATGGCGTTTGTATGAAACGTCTTTGATTATCCTTGACATTCTTTGCCTTCGATGGTAGATTGTGCTTAGCACTCACGGAATATGAGTGCTAAGCTTTTTTCGGGAGGAGGTCAGGGCATGTCGCTGGATGCGCGTAAAAAGCAGATCCTCAAGGCGATCGTCGACGATTACATCGAGACGGTCGAGCCGGTCGGATCCAAGAGCCTGGTGCAGAAGTACAGCCTGG
>CAZNGQ010000165.1:0-6224 GCA_964572095.1 uncultured Oscillospiraceae bacterium | reverse complement strand
TCGGCGATGGCGGTCTTGCCGACGCCGGGTTCGCCGATCAGGCAGGGGTTGTTCTTGGTGCGGCGGCAGAGGATCTGGATGACGCGGTTGATTTCCTCCTCGCGGCCGACGATGGGGTCGAACTTGTTGTCACGCGCCATTTTGGTGAGGTCGCGCCCGTACTTGTCGAGCGTCGCGGTCTTGCCGCCGGTCTTGGCCGCGGGACGTCCCGGAGCGGCGCCGGACTCGGCGGACTCCTCGGATTCCTCCTCGCCGGACTCTTCCGCGCCCCCGCTCACGTCTTCCGGCGCCGCGGAGGAGCTGGCCAGTGAAGCCAGGGCGCTCTGCTTGTTGACGCCGGCTTCCTGCAGGATTCGCGCGGCAAAGTTCTCGCCCTCGAACAGGATGCCCATCAGGAGGTGCTCCGGTTCGATGATGCCGTTGTTGCGCCGGCCGGCGTCGTGGCCGGCGATCTCGACGACCCGCTTGGTGCGGGGTGTCAGCATCGCGACGATTTTATTGATGTCCGGCTCGCCGGTGAACTCTTCGCTGTCGGAAGGGGTCTTGCCCGCATATCGGGCCAGCGCCTGCATCAGGACCTCGGCGGACAGTCCCTGCTGGTTCAGCAGGTCATAGGCCGGCCCTTCGCCCTCCAGCATGATGCCGGTCAGGATATGCTCGGTTCCGATATAGGAAAGGCCGAACCGAACGGCCAACTGCCAGGCCCGGACGAGTACCTGGCCTGCCCTCTGTGAAAAACGGATCATCATATGCTGTTCCTCCTTATGCGAGTATCGCTTGCAGCGTCTTGGCCCGGGCGACGTCGCGCTCGGTTTCGCCCATCGGGTGGCCCGCGCTTTTCTGCACGCTGGCCGGGCCGATGGAGACGATGGCGCGGTTCAGGGATTCTTCGGTCACCCCGGAGATCAGCTTGAGCGACAGGCCCAGGCGGACGTCCGAGATCAGTTTCATGGCTTCGTCGGTGGTCATGCGGCGGGCGCTGCGCAACAGGCCCAGTGCCCGGTTCGCGCGGTCGTCCATCCCGACGGGGTCGGCCGCGCTGACGGCCTTGCGGGCCTTGCGCTCCTGGTCGATCAGCTGCCCGACGACCCGGCGCAGGTCGGCGATCAGTTCGTCCTCGCTGAGACCAAGCGTGATCTGGTTGCTGATCTGGAACAGGTAACCGGAGGCCTGGCTGTGTTCGCCGTAATTGCCGCGGACCGCGAAACCCATCTTGCCGAGGCTCTCGATGGCGCTGCGCAGCAGGTTCGCCATGGCCAAACCGGGCAGGTGCGCCATGACCGACGCGCGCATGCCGGTGCCGGTGTTGGTCGGGCAGGCGGTCAGGAACCCGTATTTGTCGCTCCAGGCGATCGGCAGGCGGCTTTCGAGAAGCAGTGCGACCGCCTCGGCCTTGCGGTAGGCGGCGTCCAGGTCCAGCCCCGCGGCCATGGCCTGGATCCGGATGTGGTCTTCCTCGTTGACCATGATCGAAACCGATTCGTCCCGGCTGATGATGGCGCGCCGGCATTCGCCGAAACGGGCCAGGTCCTCGCTGATCAGACGCTTCTCGGCCAGTGCCATCCGGTCTTCCTCGGGCAGGCAGCCCAGGTCGACGTCCAGATAGTCCGCGCGACGGTCGCGCGACTGGCCGATGAACGCTTCGGACACCGACCGGGAAAGCGCAGCGGCATTGGCGCTGTCCAGCTTGTTGGGGAACGGCTGGTCGCTGAGGTTTCTCGCCAACCGGACGCGGCTGGAAAGGATGACGTCGCTGTCGGGGCCCTTGTCCATATACCAGGTCATACGCTCTCCCCCTTTCCCTTCAGCTCCGTCTCGGCATCGCGGATGCGGTCGCGCAGGCGCGCGGCTTCCTCGTAGTCTTCCTTCTCGATCATCTGGCGGAGCTGGCTGCGGAGATCCTGGACCTCGAGCCGCCGCCGCAGCAGCGCATCCGCGTCCGTGGTCGCGCTGTTGCCGGAAACCGGCTGGGCGTCCTCAGACGCCGCTGCGCCGGGGGAAGGGATCGTCGCCTCGGGGCGGATGTACCGGCGGCCCGTATGCCGACCGGAAGCCTGGACCCGGGCGAAAATCTGCTCCATACGGTCCGCGAACGCCTCGTAGCAGGAGGCGCAGCCGACCAGCCCGGTCTTGCGGAAGTCCTCGTAGGAGGTGCCGCAGACGGGACAGGTCCGGGTCGCGGCGGCCGGTGCCGCGGACGCGCCGAACGAGGGAATGCCGCCCAGGATGTGGAACGTGCCAGCGGGCATGGACTGGGAAAACATCGGTCCCACCAAGTGCTCGAGGGAACCGGTGTCGCCCTCCATCTCCCGGCGCGCGCAGGACGCGCACAGGCGCTGTTCGCTCACCACGCCGTTGATGTTGCGCTGGATAAAGACCGACGCCTCGTTTTCATGGCACTTCTCGCATTTCACCGTCATTACCCCCCTCGCCGACAATCAGCGCAGAAACAGGCTGGTCAGCATATTCTTGAAAATATCCATCCGGATCCGGGCCCTGTGCTCGACATCCACCTGGGACAGGGCGTTGTCCGACAGCGCCGCGCGCATCAGCCGCGCATGGGGTCCGGTCACGATGCCGTAGTCCAGGAAATTGCCGATATAGATCTCGGCCTCGTGCTGCGACAGCTCGCTGCCAAAGGAGTTGAGCGCGTGCATCAGGTAATCGGTCCCGGTGCCAAGCTCGACACGCTGGACACGGATCCAGCCGCCGCCGCCCCGCCGGCTCTCGACCAGGTACCCCTGGCCGTTCGTGAACCGCGTCGACAGCACGTACGTGATCTGGGAGGGAACACAGTTGACCAGCTCCGCCAGCCGGCTGCGCGTGATCTCGACGGTGCCGTCGTTCTGTTCGATCATGTGCTTGATGGTCTCTTCGATCAGGTCGCTGAGTCTCGCCATGTCGCTCCCTCCGATGAAAAATAAAGTCGGCTTGCCCTTTGACTTTGACTATCTTTGTCCTTATGAATATAGCACCGCCCCGCACGCGCTGTCAAGCCGTTTCACGTGTGTTCTTCAGATGCGGAAAACCCGTGCCGCATTGTCGTGGAATACCATCGCCAGCACTCGGCAGGCGCGCGCAAACGTCATCGTGTTGTCTTCGACCATACCGGCCAGCGCGGTCGTGATGTTCTCCCGCGCGATGCGCAGATGGCCGAGCACACCGTCCACCAGCAGGTAGTCCCCGCCAAACGCGAAGACCTTGGACACGGGCACGGCCTCCAGGAACTCCCGGAACGCCTGGCGGGCGGCCGACGGCGCGATGATATGGCTCCAGCACATGTCCAGGTGGACATTGGGATGGGTCTTGGCCAGGACGAGCGACTCGCGGAACCAGGGGTACCCGATGTGGAACAGGTCGAACGGGATGCCGGGATACCGGCCGAACAGGTCCGCGAGCAGCATCGGGTCGGAGTCGCGCAGATTGTGCCGCATGCCCTCCTGCAGGCCGGTATGGATCTGGACGGGCAGGCCGTCACGCTCGGCCATGACGAGGACGCGGTGGAACATGAAATCCTGGACCGGGCGCGGCAGGCCGTCCGCAAACCGCGCAGCCGCGGCCGCGGCGTACGCCGAACGCGCCTCGGCGGCGGGGACGTCCTCGAACCGGATCGTCCGGTTGTAGGCCAGCGAGCACTTGATCGCCGCCATGCCGTCCGCGAGGTTCCTGCGGTACATCTCCCCGCAGCGGTCCACATGGTCGTCCAGCGTGGGCGACAGGTCGCTGCCCGCGCCGGGCATCACAAACCGGGACGGCTGCCACACCGGGCGGTAGAACTCGCGGTCGACCCGCATGTCGTCCTGCCAGAAGTCCAGCAGGGACAGCCGGATCCGGCAAAGGCCTCGCAGAACCCGCATCCGGTGTCCCGGGTCGTCCATCGCCAGACGGAACCGCTCGTTCAGCAGTTCGATGCTGCCGCGGTTCCACTCCCCGATTCCATACAGGGCCTCCGTCGCGATCATCAGGGCGCGGGCATACGTGGTGTCGCGCGTCCTTTCCCAGAACGGCTCCAGCCGGTCCCACCGCTCCCCGATGGGCAGCGAGGCGTCTCGGACCTGCTCCAGCAGGGCCTCGGGCATGCCCGCGCTCTGCAGGTCGCTCGAGATGTAGTGCTGCAGATACTCGCCCAGGAAATCCTGACCGGGGTCGAGCTGGTTCCCGAACGGCGGCAGGTGTTCATGGGTGTCCAGGACCGGCAGGGTCTCCAGGCAGGCTTCCAGTTCGTGTCGGATGGAATCGTTGCGACCGTCCATGACGGCTCCTCCTTTTACCCCTTTTCAAAAATGCAGCTTGCGCGACACGTCTTCACGGAACGCGCGGTTGCGGCCCAGCAGCAGCAGGATGATCGACAGGACGACGCAGGGGATGATGACGATCAGGGACCAGGTCACTTGGACGGTCAAGTCGATGTTGAGTTCGGTGGCGATCTCAATGACCGCCGAGAGCAGCGCCACGGACAACAGGACCCCGACCAGCGCGTACAGCCCCCTCAGGACGCGGCGCTGGATCAGCAGCCCGTTGGCGATCACCAGCAGGCAGACCGTGCCCGCCACGGGGAGCGCCAGGAGGACGAACCACTCGTCCGGCGAGGTCAGCCGCTCGATGACCCACAGGTAGGTCAGCAGCGCGATGCTGTCCGGCACCAGGATCGACAGCAGCCCGCGTTCCCGGTTCTCGACGCGGGTATGCAGCAGCGGGAGTACAAACAGCACCCACAGCAGCACGACCGCACCGATCACATACAGGCTCCAGTCCATCGCCCCGCCGTAGACCAGGTCCACCGCCGCGCTCAGCAGCCCGGGCAGCGCCAAACCGCAGGTGATGATGAACGCGATGGTCCTGCGGTCGAACCGGGCCGGCGCCGCGTTGTCCTCGGGGAGTGCCGGATGGCTGGGCGGCGCGTCCGGATCGAACGGATGGATCGGGTTGATGACCTGCACCCCGCACAGCGGGCATTTCCGCTCGCTGTCACCCAGATGGACACCGCAATTCACGCAATAAGACATGCGACTCCTCCTTTTAGACTCCGTTGCTGTCGATGTCGACGGGGATCCCCCACTCGACCAGTTTTCGGAAAAATTCCCGCTGCAGCGCCGTTTCCCGGATCGATCCGGTGAACGAGACGATCAGCCGGTTCTCGTAACTGATCATGCCGCAAACGATCGGATTGTCCCGCGAGGGGCCCAGCGTCAAATCGAACCGTTCGATGTGCCGGGCCATCTCCGGGGGCACCGTCACCTGCCCGACATTGGACAGCACCGTGGTGTATCGGCTTTCGCCGGACTGGAAATAGGCGATGCGCATGGCGAACGTCTTGAGCGGCAGGGGCGTGACGCGCAGGATCGCGCTGCGCTCCGGGCGCACATTGGCGCACATCAGCGCGTTGAGGGTCTTGGCCGTCATGTTGAGTCGCATGAAATGATGCACCTGTGCCACGATCTCCTCGAACGTGTACTCCCCGAACGCGGGCTCGATGTAGGGATTGGCGAACAAGGAGAAATTGCGGACGGTCGCCGACGGGAAATGCCTGCGCATGTTGACCGGGATCGACACGCGGATCGGCCTTTTCCGGCCGCGCCAGTCCGCCTGCTGGATCTTCTGGATTTCGGCGACCAACATCGCGGCCACGAATTCTGTCAGTGTCGCCCCGTACTCTTTCGCCTTGGCCAGGATCCGGTCGAGCGGTATGGCGCCGACGATCACGGAAGCCGCCTCATCCCCCAGCGGGGTGCCGCTCATGTGGTATGCCAGGGACTCCGACGGGCGGCGGATGACGCAAAAATTCGCATGGCGCGCGTGGGCGTCTTCCAGCTCCTCGTCGGCCGGCGGATCGTCCACATTGAAAACCGTGTCGGAATACCCGATCGTCTCGCCCCTGAGCCGCAGGTACTGGGCGGTCAGCGTCTTGATGAAGACCATGCCGCCGAACCCGTCGGCCAGGGAATGGAACATCTCGATGGAGAGGCGACGCCCATAATATTGCACCCGCAGCCGATAGCGCCGGTTTCCCTTGCGGGTGAAACGCCGGCAGGGGTAGGGCGACTCCGGCTCGATGGCAAACGGCTCGGGATTCTCCTCCAGGTAGTACCAGAACACGCCGGCGCGCAGCCGGACCTTGAACGCCGGAAAACGACCCAGTGTCTGCTCGGCCGCCTGCTGCAGCAAGACCGGGTCGACCGCCTCGCGCAGCAGGACGCTGATACGGTAGACCGTCGGATGCCGGC
>CAZNGQ010000164.1:0-6252 GCA_964572095.1 uncultured Oscillospiraceae bacterium | reverse complement strand
GTCTTTTTTTGGGAACCGGGACAAGTCCATCCGCAAGATCCTGCTGACCCTGCAGCGCGTCGGCATGGGGTATATCACGCTGGGGCAGAAGACGCCCACGATTTCCGGCGGGGAAAGCCAGCGCATCAAGCTGGCGACAGAGTTGTCAAAAGCGGCCGGAAGCCGCGGAGGGCGCAATACGCTGTATCTCCTGGACGAGCCGACGACCGGATTGTCGGCTCATGACAGCCGAAAGCTCATGGACCTGTTGCAGGAACTGGTGGACAACGGCAACACGGTGGTGATCATCGAGCACGATCCGTATATGCTGGCCTGCTGCGACCATATCCTTGAAATGGGTCCTGGCGGCGGGCGCGAAGGGGGACGTGTCATCGCGGCGGGGACGCCTGCGGAACTTCGGGACAACCCCCTGTCGATCATCGGGAGGTTTCTATGACTGGCGGCATGCGTACCGACCAGCATGACTGGGCGGAACGCCTCGGGCAGGAAGTCGACGACTATATCCGGCAGCATCAGTACGCCAGGGTCAACGCAATCACGGTGAGCCAGGGCGGCCGCCCGGTATTCGAGCAGTATTACAACCGGTTCACCCCGGACACCCGCAATCCGATCAAGTCCATGTGGAAAAGCATCCTGTCGCTCTGCGCGGGCATCTGTCTCGACCGGGGGATCCTCCCGGGGCTGGACGAACCGGTCGGCCGGTATCTGGATGTATTCGCCATGGGCATCCAGCCGGACCACGAGCGGATCACAATCCGCCACCTGTTGACGATGACCTCGGGAATTTACTGGAACAGCGGCATCCATTACCATGCTCCGATGCTGGACCAGCTCGCGCGGAGCCGGGATTGGGCCGCCCTGCTGTCCGAAATTCCAATGACAAGTCGGCCCGGTACGTTTTTCCAGTACAAGGAATGGGATGTGATCCTCCTGTCCGCCGTTCTGGGCAAGGCGGCGGGATGTACAGCCTACGAGATCTGCGACCGGTATCTTTACCGCCCTCTCGGGATCGGGAGCGGGGCATGGGCGGCCAGCCCGTGCGGGATCTCCTACAGCATCAGCCCGCATCGGCCTGCGCTGGAACGAGACTCCGACCTGTCCGCCCGGTCGTTGACCCGGATCGGCGAACTGGTTTTGAACCGGGGGATTCACGAGGGGGATCGGATCCTGTCAGAGGAGTATGTGACCCGGATGCTGGCCCCCTCGGAGGCGAATGCGGGTTACGGGTTCCTCTGGTGGCTCTTTGACGGATATGTCGGCTGCCGCGGCCATGGCGGCCAGGAGGTCAACGTCGTTCCCGACAGCGGCCTGGTCTATGTGCTCCAGGCATCTTCGAGCCGGAGCGACAAGCACTACGGGGACATTTTCCGTGAATTCTTCCAATAAACGGATCCATACCCGACGTGTCCACCGCCTGTAAGGCTTTATCCGACACCCTGCCGATCGTCTTCCTACAAGGAGTTCGTCCTCCCGCTGATCCTCCGGAACGGCCGTTTCCCCTATTCTGTATGTAGGGCGCTGGACGTGCCGCGGCAGGGAATCGGGAGAACTCGTCATGGACAAGCCGTTCCGGATCGATCGGATCATGTGGGCCCTCTTGATGGTGCTGGAGTCGATGTTGGGAATCCGCTTCATTCTGGCACTGCTCAATGCGGACCTGGGCGGCCGGTTCGGCAACTTGTTCAACAACGTGACCGGGGCGATCATCGAGCCCTACCGTGCATTGTTCGGAACACCACAGATATCGGGGAACGGGTTCAAACTGGTTACATTGGCAGCGATGGGCGTATACGCATTGATGTTCTGGATCGTGATCAACATGAGCGGATCCATGGCGGCCAGATGGGAACCGGACAGCCACACGGCTGAAAGAGAAGGGAAGTAACATTATGCTTTGGACAATTGCAATCATTCTTGTGGTGCTGTGGCTTCTGGGCATGGTCTCCTCCGTGACGCTGGGAGGGTTCATCCATGTACTGCTTGTCATCGCGCTCGTTGTCGTGGTCATCCGGCTGATTCAAGGCAGGAAGATTACAGGCTGACGCAGCAGGCTCAGGTTCAGCTTTTCGGAAGCGGCAAGGGACTGTCTCATAAGCAGTGAAAACGGCTGAGAGACAGTCCTTTTCGTACGCCGGATATGGGACGAGGAAACAGAGCGCATCTCCCGGTCAGGACTTGGAGCGCCCGTGGGGCGCGTGCCGGATCCGAAGCCGCCCGGCCTCTGCGGCCCGGTCCGTCTGCTCCAGCCGGCGGCAGTAAGCGTCGAGCTGCCCGACCGTATGATAGGGGCCGCCTTCGCGGATGACGGTCCACATCGGATCCGCGTCGGAGTCGGACGTCGCCATCATCATGCCGTGCCACTCCACCAGATGGCGGCATGCGACGGCGCACAGGTCCGGCCGGGCCTCCGCCAGGTTGTGCTGCTCATGGAAGTCGTTCGCGATATCAAACAGCATCTCGTCCGGGAAAAGATGGAATCCGTCGTGGTAGGTCCGGATATACAGGTAGTCGCCAAACCGCACGGAGCGCTGACATACATGCGCGCATTGGCTAAGGACGACGTATTCGCGGGTCTCGGCCGGCTCTCCGCGCAGCACGGGCGCATAGCTGGTTCCATCCCATCGGTGCCAGGACGGCTGCGACAGCAGGTCGGCCATGGTAGGCGCAAGGTCGAGATTGAGAATCAGGCGGTCATCCGCCGCCCCGGCCCGGCAGCCCGGCCACTTGACGAGCATCGGGACGCGCGTCGTGATCTCGTCCGCGGTCGCATGTTCGCTGTAGATTCCCAGCTCCCCCAGGTTCTCCCCGTGGTCCGACGTGACGATGATCGCCATGTCGTCGTAGAGCCCGCGCCTTTTCAGGAAATCGACGATCTCCCCGATCTTGTCGTCCATATACCGGATCCCGCAGTCGTACCCGTCGATCACCCTGCGCAGTCCGGCCAAGTCCTCGATTTTGCCGGGCATGCGCGGATATCCGGGATGGACGGCATCGTCGAACATGTTGAGGTCTCGCGCGCTGTGCGGGCCCGCCTGCCGCCTGTGCCCGGCCAGGGTTTCCGGTGTCAGCCAGCCGGGCAGCGGATCGTCTTCGAACGGATTGCCGAACGACGCCGGTGCGCGATATGGGGTGTGGGGATCCCAAAAATTTACATGGAGGAACCAGTCTTCCCGGTCCGCGTTCCGCCCGAGCCAGTCCATGACCGCCGGCTGGATCTCTTCGGCCGACTCGCCGCCGCCGCGGCCGGTGTTCACCATCTCCTCGAAACCGGAATAGAACCAGAACGAAGAGTGCCGCTCGGCGAACGGGCTGACCGAAACCGTGCGCAACCCGGCTTTCCGGAAAACATGGAACAGGTTGTTGACGGCATCCGGATCGCGGAAGTCCCTCCCCCTGCCGTACAACCGCATGTCGGCCGCCGTCCCGCCGTGTCCGACCACGCCGCTGTGGATCCCGAACTGGCCGGTGACCAGCGAAGACCGGGACGGCAGGCAGGGCGCGTCGGAACAATGGCAGTTCGTAAACCGCATGCCGTCGGCGGCGATGCGGTCGATGTTCGGCGAGGTGTTGCGCATGTAGCCGTAACAGCCCAGATGGTCGGGGCGAAGGGTGTCCAGGTCAAGCATGAGGATACGCATGGGAACCTCCAAAAGAGACCGGCTACGTCCAATATACACATCCGATGCCCGAAGTGTATGATGATGCATAAAGATAACGATATGAAACCAGCCGCTTCTTGCTACGCGGAGGGCAGCCGACATGAAGTTCGTCCTGATCTTTGGACCCCATGCCGTCGGCAAGATGACCGTCGGCGAGGAGCTGGCCAGAATCACGCCGCTTCGTTTGTTCCACAACCACATGACCATCGAGCTGGTCACCCCGTTCTTCAGTTACGGATCGCCGGTCGGCAAGCGGCTGGTCCACCTGTTCCGCCAGGAGATATTCGAAGAGGTTTCCAAGAGCGACCTGTACGGGCTGATCTTTACATTCACATGGGCATTCAACGAGCAGGAGGACCGGGACTACGTCGACCAGGTCTGTTCGCTGTTCGAATCCCGGGGCGCCGAATTCTTTTTCGTCGAATTGGAGACCGGGCTGGAGGAACGGCTGGTACGCAACCGGAGCCCCCATCGGCTGGAGGCCAAGCCGACGAAGCGGAATGTCGAGTGGTCCGATCGCGATCTCGTCACGTCGATGGGCAAATACCGGTTGAATTCGCTGGAGGGTGAGATCACGCGCGAGAACTATATCCGGATCGACAACACGGATCTGATGCCCGAACTGGTCGCGGAGAGGATCCGGGATCGGTTCGGCTTGTAAATAAAGTTCAGAATTCGGTGTCGGACGGGGTGTTTGGATGAAACGTTTTCCCTGCGGGTTACGTCAAATGGCTGAACGACCGCCTGGGTATACATGCAGGCGGCGCCATTTGTCGGTAAACGAACAGGACCCATGCACCGAGGGAGGGTTGAGACATGAATTTCTTCCGTAGAGGGATTATCAGTGTGCTCCGGAAACGGGGCAAATCGGCGATTCTGCTGATTCTCGTGTTCATTCTTGGCAATGTGATGGCCGGCGTGATTTCGATCAAGGAGGCGGTCGGCAACACCCAGCAGATCATGCGGGAAAAGATCGGCGTGCTGGCATCGATCGAGGCGGACTACGAGGCCTACAGCCAGTCCGGGAGCACGGAGCCGATCGCGTCCATCCCGGTCGAGTCGATCGAAGCCATCGGCAGCCTGAAGCAGGTCAAACAGTTCGACTACCTGTCGAGGCTCTGGCTGGAAAGCAAGGAGTTCGAGGCCTATTATCCCGACGGCGGAGGGGTCAAGCCGCTGATGACCTCGGCGGCCGGACCCGCGATCACCAGGGATGTGGCCGGCGAGGAAGGGGAGTACCAGCAGACCTACTCGTTTGAACTGGTCGGCGGCCAGAATCCCCAGATCTCCGACATCGTCCACGGCAAGATCAAACTGTCGCAGGGACGCGTCTTCTCACAGGATGAGATCGACAACAGCGTCAACGCGGTTTTGATCTCCAGTAAATTCGCCGAACTCAACGGCCTCGGCGTCGGGTCGACGTTCCAGTTGGAGAAAAGCATCTACTCCTACTACGGGATGGAGAAACGCGCGATCGACATGGCCCCCATCAAGCCGATCAATCCGGTCGAGCCGACCGTCGTGACCAAGATGTTCGAAGTGAATGTCATCGGCATTTTCGAGCCGACCGAGACCGAACCGACCGAGGGCGGCATGTACTACAGCAGCCGGGACTGGAACAACATGATGTACACAACGAACCGGGCGATCGACCTGTTCAACCGGGTCATCACCGAGACGGAGAAAGAGCTCAACGGCACGGAATACAGCGGTTCCTACACCTACATCCTGCCCGTGTTCGCGCTCAAGGATCCGCTCGAGCTCGAGGCGTTCCGCTCCGAAGCCACCCCGCTGCTCCCGCGGTTCTATAAACTGGTCGACAACAGCGCCACCTACCAGTACATCGCCACCCCGATGAAAAACATGGACTGGATTGCTTCGATCATCCTCATCGTCTCGATCGGAGCGACGCTCCTGATTCTGAGCCTGCTGATCACCCTGTTCCTGCGCGACCGCCGGCACGAGATGGGCATCTACCTGTCCCTCGGCGAGAGCAAACTGCGGGTCGCCGGACAGATCCTCACCGAAGTACTGCTGATCGGCGTCGTCGCGATCACACTGTCCCTGTTTACCGGAAACCTGATCGCCGGAAACATGTCGGGCAAGATGCTTACCAACCAGATCGCGGCGGAGCAGGAGAACAAGGACGATGCCCCGGACATCTACGGCAAGCCCTATGAGATCACATCCGAACTGGACATGCTGGGGTATGACTCGGAGTTTTCCGAGGAGGAGCTCATTGATTCGTACACGGTCCGGATCAAGCCGGATACGGTCCTTCTGTTCTACCTGGTGGGACTTGGCAGCCTGGTCGTCTCCACCGCGGTGCCGATCCTCTATGTGACCCGGCTCAATCCCAAGAAAATATTGATGTGACGAGGGGGACACGCAGATGGCGCTATTGACGGTGGACAATGTCAGTTATTTCTACCAGGACGGGGACTCCCGGCGATACATCCTCAAGGAAATCAATTTCGAGTATGACAAAGGCAAATTCTACACGATCCTGGGGGAGTCCGGGTCAGGCAAGACGACGTTCCTGTCGCTCCTCGGCGCGATGGATGAGCCCAAGGCCGGCACCATCCTCTATGAG
>CAZNGQ010000163.1:0-6258 GCA_964572095.1 uncultured Oscillospiraceae bacterium | reverse complement strand
GATATGGGCAGGCATCTGCCTGTTGACTCCTACGGGCTCTGTAAATTCATTGAAAACAAACTGGCGGCCAGCACAGGGGATGTCTACAACATGCGTCTTTTCGCCTGTTATGGGCCTTATGACCATTCTTCCAAGTTCATCACCCACGCGATCCAATGCTGCCTGGACGGAAAACCCGTAACCATCCGGCAAGACTGCTGGTTCGACTATCTGCATGTGGATGATTTTGCCCGGATCGCCAGTTGGTTCATCGAGAACACCCCCGGTCACCAGGACTACAACATCTGCTCCGGCCGGCGGATCACACTGGAGGCGATCGCCCGCATTGTATGCGACCAGATGGGAAGCGCTCAGGGGATCGATATCATCGGCGAAGGGTTCAACAAGTCCTACACGGCCAGCAACCGGCGACTGCTGCAGGAAATGGGATCCTTTGACTTTTTACCGATAGAACAAGGTATTCAAAAACAAATCGACTGGCAACGGAGGAATCAGGCGTGAAGAAAAGAGTGGCGGACATCATTATGGACCTGCTGGTCGAAAACGGGATCACCGATGTGTTTGCGGTGGTAGGCGGCGGGGCGATGCACCTGGACAACGCGCTTGCCCTGAACGACCGGATCCATCCCTATTTCAACCACCACGAGCAAGCCTGCGCCATGGCGGCGGAGTCCTATGCCCGGCTGAGCGGCCGGCTGGCGGCTGTTTGCGTAACCAGCGGGCCAGGCGGAACAAACACCCTGACCGGCGTCATGGGAGCCTGGCAGGACAGCCTGCCCCTGTTGGTCATATCCGGCCAGGTCCGATACGACACCACCATCGGCGCCACCGGCCTGCCCCTCCGGTATCGTGGCGTCCAGGAGTTCGACATCGTCAACTCCATCGGGAATATGACGAAGTACGCCGTGATGGTCATCGACCCGCTGTCCATCCGGCGGGAATTGCTCAAGGCAATCCAAATCGCCTTGAGCGGCCGTCGAGGCCCTGTTTGGCTCGACGTGCCGATGAACGTGCAGAGCGCGATCGTGGACACGGACGACCTCTATCCGGCGGAAGAATCGGCGGTAATGCTGCCCGTAGCCGATGAGCGTGAGATCGAGGAACTGATGGATTTGCTCACCCGGGCGAAAAGACCCTGCCTCCTGGCCGGGAACGGCATCCCCAACAGCGGGACAACCGCCGAATTCCGCAAATGGGCCGAGATCACCGGCATCCCGGTGATTGCGGCCGCCATCGCCGCGGATGTCATGTACCGTGATTTCGGACGGTTCTATGGCATGTCGGGTTCGATCGGTCCCCGGCCCGGAAATTTCATCGTCCAGAACGCGGATGTCATTGTCTCGCTGGGTTGTACGCTCGGGTACAAGATGACGGGTTTCGCCCAGGAGTACTTCGCTCCGAAAGCCTATATCGTCGCAGTCGACATCGACGAGAACGAGATGAAGAAACCGGGTGTGCGGATCGACCGGCTCATCCACACGGACCTGCACCTGTTTTTTGAAAAGGCTCTCCGGCAGGCCCGCCCGATCCCGGTGGACCCCGTCTGGCTGGACTACTGCGATCGCCTGAAGGCGCGATTCTCGCCGTTCGAGCCCGGTGAAGGGCTGGATCCGGCCGACCGCGTGTGTTCGTATTACTTTTGGAAGCAGTATGAGCGGTTCGAACCGGACGACAGCATTTCCATCCTGGGAAACAACACGGCGAACAGCTCGAAGCTGCAGATCGGCGTCCGAAAGGCCGGCCAACGGATTGTGGCAAACAACAATTGCGGTTCCATGGGCGCCGACCTGCCCGAGACCGTCGGCGCGGCGGTCGTCTCCGGGCGGCCGGTTGTCTGCCTGACCGGTGACGGCAGCATCATGATGAACCTGCAGGAACTTCAGACAATCCGTCATTACCGTCTGCCGGCGAAGATCGTTGTCTTTACCAATGACGGATACGCCGCGATCCGGCAGACGAGCAAGAATTTCTTCAACGGGGTTCTGATCGGATGTACGCCGGAGAGCGGGGTCAGTTTCCCCGATTTCGCGAAGGTCGCCGACACATTCGGGTTCCCGTTCCGGTGCTGCCCGGACAACGCTTCTGTCGAGGAATCGTTGAGATGGCTTTTCGGGACCGAAGGCATGGCGATGCTTGAAGTGAAACAGCGTTTCGACGATCCGGTATCCCCCAAGGTGATGTCCCGGATGAACGCGGACGGGACGTTTTCGACGCCGGCCATGCACGACATGGCGCCGTTCCTGTCCAAGGAAGACCTGGAGAACCTGATGCTGCAATAACCCCTATCGCGGGACAGACGGGAGAACAGACATGAAGGTGATGATAGTCGGCCTCGGCTCGATGGGCAGGCGCCGTGCGCGCCTGTTGCGGCACGTCGCGGCGGATATCGCAGTCTATGGTGTCGATTCCGCATCCGACCGCAGGGAGCAAGGCCTGGCCGCGGGTCTGGATGCCGTTTACCCGGACATTGCCACGGCAATCGCCGCCGCGCAACCGGACGCCGCCTTTGTCTGTACCGCTCCGCTGTCCCATCACGGCATCATCGACACGTGCCTGGAACACCGGCTTCATGTGTTTACGGAGCTGAACCTGGTCAGTGACGGTTATGACGGCTTGATTGAAAAGGCACAGCGGAACAGCCGCGTGCTTTTCCTTTCCTCGACACTGCTGTACCGCCGGGATCTGGACTATATCATTCGGACCGTCCAGGGAAAACCGGTGAATTATGTCTACCATGTCGGCCAGTACTTGCCGGATTGGCATCCATGGGAGAGTTACAAGAATTTCTTCGTCCATGACAAGCGTACCAACGGCTGCCGTGAGATCTTCGCGATCGACCTGCCATGGCTGCTCCGGGCCATGGGTGATGTCGACAACATGCATGTGATGAGCGGAAAGATGAGCGGGCTCGAGATCGATTATCCGGACAACTACCTGGTCAGCCTGCACCACGCCACCGGATCGAAGGGGCTGCTGTGCGTCGATGTGGTCAGCCGGAAGCCGGTCCGAAGGCTGGAGGTCTTCTCGGAAGACCTCCACATCGATTGGGCCGGCACTCCGGATTCGCTGACGTCGTTTGATTTGGAGCACCACGAGACGAGAGCGGTCCAGACGTACAGACAAGTGGAGCAGGACCGAAACTACAGCGCGAACATCATCGAGAACGCATACCTGGACGAGATCTACGCTTTTTTGTCTGTTGTGCGCGGTGACGGAACGGCTCGGTACGGCTTTGAGGATGACAAGAAGACGCTGGCACTGATCGACCGGATCGAGAGGGGCATGGAATGAAGGTTTGTTTTGTCGGGGCCGGTTCCATCGGGAAACGGCATATCCGCAACTTCCATCACCTGTGCCGACAGGACGGCCTCGTGCCGGAGATTCATCTCTTGCGCTCGACCGCTGCCCCGCTGCCGCCGGACGTAGCGGGCCTTGTCGCTCGGCAGTTCTACCGGCGGGAGGATTTGGACGGGTTTTACGACGCCGTGTTCATCACCAATCCCACCCATCTCCATTTCCAGACCTTGCGGGATATGGCCGGAACGACACGTCATTTTTTCATCGAGAAACCGCTTTTCGAGACGGCGGACCGGGACGTCGTGGCTCTCGGGCTGGCCGACGCCGCCGTTTGCCAGATCGCATGCCCGATTCGTTTTACGGAAGTGGTCGAGCAGGCCCGGAAGCGACTGCCCGATTTGGCTGTCTACAGTGCTCGGGCCATCTGTTCCTCCTACCTGCCGGACTGGAGGCCGGGTGCGGATTACCGACAGGTTTACAGCGCGAAGAAAGAACTCGGCGGCGGCGTCTGTCTGGACCTGATCCATGAATGGGACTATCTGACCAGTCTATTCGGGTTCCCGGAGGAGGTCCGCGGCTTTTCCGGCCGGGTTTCCCGGCTGGAGATCGACAGCGAAGACCTCGCCGTCTATATCGCCCGGTATCCGGACAAGATGCTCGAGCTGCACCTGGATTATTTTGGCAGGCTGCCCCGACGGGAGCTGGAGCTTTTTACACCGGAAGCGACCTGGCTGTTCGACATCCTCCACAACCGGATCCACCGCAACGGGGAGCCGGTATGGAGCGGGGAAGAGGATGCGAACGCAAAGTACCTGAAGGAAATGCGTTGTTTCCTGGATCTATGCCTCGGTCGGCGCGAGAGTCCTAACGATATGCAAAACGCAATCCGGGTCATGGCGTTGGCGGAGAGAGCCAGGCCGACATCGTTGTGATAATATGGGTGCAAGAAAACAGGTTTACCGTTGAATATGGAGAACGAAATTGATGAATGATCGGTTTATACCTTTATCTGTTCCAAATATTCGTGGAAACGAATTATCTTATGTGACGGAAGCAGTTCGGACGGAGTGGGTATCCTCGGCCGGCGGATGCATCGTTGACTTTGAGAACCGGTTTACCGAATACCTGAACATGCCGAACGCATGCGCCTGCCAGTCCGGGACTGCCGGTCTGCACCTGTGTCTGCGGCATTTCGGCATCGGTGCCGGGGACATCGTACTGGTCCCGACCCTGACTTTCATCGCCACAATCACCTCCGTGGTCTACCAGAATGCCAGCCCGGTCTTTTTCGATTGCGACGAGCACCTGTGTATCGATGCGGGACAAGTCGAGTCCTATGTTGCAAACGAGTGTGTTTTCGAAAACGGCATCCTGGTCGAGAAGCAAAGCGGTTCCACGGTAAAAGCGATCATTCCCGTGCACGTCTTCGGTGACACATGCCAGATGGATCGCATCATGGACATCGCAGACCGCTATCACCTGATCGTCATCGAGGATGCGACGGAGTCGCTGGGAACCCTGTTTCCGGAAGGACGGTACAAAGGCCAGCCGACCGGGACCGTCGGTCACGCGGGTGTGTTCTCGTTCAACGGAAACAAGATCATCACAACCGGCGGCGGCGGCATGATCGTGTCCCGCGACGGCTCCGCGATCAACCATATCCGTTATCTCTCGCAGCAGGCCAAAGACGATGCGGTGTATTTTGTTCACAACGAGGTGGGGTACAATTACCGCATGAACAACCTGCAGGCGGCATTGGGGTTGGGACAGCTGGAGCAGCTGGACCGGTTCATCAAGACCAAGCGCAGCAATCTGGAGCTGTACGACGCCCTGCTCGGATCGTGTTCGTTCGGCAGGATGCTGCGCTTTCAGTCGGCCGGATCGGCGAACTGCTGGTTCTACTCTTTTGTCTTCAACGAGCCCTCCGCCAGGCTCCGCGACGAGCTGATCGAGCACTTCACCCGAAACCGGATCCAGGCCAGGCCGGTCTGGAAGTTGAACCACACCCAGAAACCATTCCTGGACTGCCGTTCGATGCCTTGCCCGAACGCCAGCCGGTACTATGACCAGATCGTGAACCTGCCCTGCAGCAGCAACCTGACCGAGGCTGATGTGAAGACGGTATGCGAGGTCCTCATGAGTTTCGATCCGACCGGAACCCGATCCGGAGACTGACGGAGGCATCGAGTGGACATCCGAAAGTATTCCGTTTTCCCGGACCTGAGCGTCCGGGACGCCATTCAGACAATCAGCGAGATCGGCAGGAAGGTCGTCATGGTCATCGATCAGGACGACACCCTGCTTGGCATTTTTTCAGATGGCGACATGCGAAGCTACATCATCCGGGGGGGCGATCTGGCCGCTCCGGTCGAGCAGGCGATGAACCGCAATCCGATCGTATTCAAGAGCTACAGCGATGTGCAGCGGGTCATGAAGACCAGGCGGATGGTCGTCTATCCGGTGGTCAATACGCTTGGCCGTCTGGTCGACGTCGTATTCTGGGACAGCGACGATGTGCGCATCCCTGAGGATCAGCTGTTAAGGGACGTTTCCGTGGTCGTCATGGCGGGCGGGAAGGGGACAAGGCTGTTCCCCTATACCAAGATCCTGCCCAAACCGCTGATCCCGATCGGGGACTATACGATAAGTGAACGGATCATCAACAGCTTCCGGGATTTCGGATGCATGGATTTTCACTTTATCCTGAACTACAAAAGCAACATGATCAAAGCTTATTTCAACGACCTGGACAAAGACTACAACCTGCACTATGTGGATGAGCGTGAATTTCTGGGCACCGGCGGGGGACTGAGCCTGGTCAAGGGCAAAATCCGGAATACTTGTTTCGTCTCGAACTGCGACATCCTGGTGGACGACAATTACTATTGCATGTATAAATTTCACAAAGAGCAGAAAAACAAGATCACATTCATCTGCGCCATGAAAAACATGACCATCCCT
>CAZNGQ010000162.1:0-6308 GCA_964572095.1 uncultured Oscillospiraceae bacterium | reverse complement strand
ATCCCCGCCGCCGCCAGCAGCAGCGCGCCCGCCGCAACCGGCGCCAGCGCCGCGGCCGCCCCGGTGTCCGGGATCGGCGCCGCGACTACCGTGAGACCTGTCGCGTAGTTCACCATCGCCGAGTCCGCCACGTTGGCAGCCAGGAAGTACGCGCCCGGCAGCAGGTCGGCCGGCAGCGTCAGCACGATCGTCGCCCGACCGTCCGCCCCGACCGTCCCGGTCCCTGCGGCCGCGGGTACCAGCGGCTGGAGGCTGGCGTTCAGCAGTTGCAGATGGACCGTCGCCCCGGCCGCGGTGTTCTGCGTCGTGACGACCACGGTCAGCTGTGTGACCCCCGACGCGATGCTGGTGCTCGCGGGCGCGACCGCGCTGACCAGCGGCTTGGGCGTCTTGTCGATGTTGGAGATGGTGATCGACTGCGTCACGGTGTTGCCGTTGGTATCCTCCGCGATAAACGTATAGGTACCGTTAGTCGATACCGGATAGAAGGTTTCGATGCCCGCGTACACGGACAGGTCGGGCAGCGTGATCTGCTTGATTCCGACATTGTCCTTGGCCAGTACGGTGATCGTCACGTCCTGGTCCGTAGGCGCTGTCGTGCTCGGCGTCAGGAACAGCTCGGGGGGAACGTTGTCCACAGGGGGCTCGCCGACCGAGAACGTCGCCAGGAAGGCGTCCTGCCCGCCGTTGAGCAGCCCGTCCATGTCCCCGTCGTCCGAGTAGGTATAGCCGAAGCCCGCGACCTGGGTCGGGCTGATCACGATGCCCTGCTCAAAGAAGTCCCCCTGGGATCCGCCGATCGAGTCGTACCATACCGGCTGTCCGTCTGCGTCGATCTTCAATACGACGGCTTCATGAGCCTTTCCGGCTGTGACCGCGACATCCCCGTCCACGGAGGTCGAATTGCAGAACAGGACGCTACCGCCGTCGTCGGCTGCCGAGATCCCCTCGCCGTTGTCATATCCGGCCCCGCCGAGCGCATCGAGCCAAATCAGGGCGCCGTCCGGAGCGTATTTCGCCACCAGGATGTCCTGTGTGCCGGCGTTCAGGCCGGCGACATCGAAGTCGTTGGAGTTGGTGGTGCCGAGCGCGAGGATGTTGCCGTCCGCGTCTTCCGCCAGTCCCATAAAACCGTCGACACTGGATCCGCCCACCTGGTCCATCCACTGGAACGTTCCGGTGGCCGAGAACTTCAAGATGGCGGCGTCCGAGGGGACGCCATGACCGGGATCGGTAAAGATCCCGTTTTTGGAATCTGTCGAACCGACCACGTACAAATCGCCAGTGGAGGACTCGATGACCCCGCGGATGATGTCGTAATACATGCCGCCGAACTGGCGGACCCAGGAGACATCACCGTCTGATTCAAACTTGACCAGCAGCATGTCGTAGTCGTCCGCGTCGCCCAGTTTCGTTGTCCCGTACCCGATGTCGCCCGACCGCGTGTACCCGGCCGCCACAAATCCGCCGTCGTCGGTCATGCAAACGGAATCGAAGTAGTCGTAGCTGGTTCCGCCGACCGCCATGACGAACGTTTTTGCGCCGAGTTCGGTAAACCGCGCGACGAGGCCGTCCGTTTCGCCGATATGCTGGCCGGCCAGGTCATCGGTGTTCGAGTTGGTCATGCCGACCGCCACAAACCCGTGATCCGTGGTTTCGGCCACCGAACGGAACCATTCAGTGCTGCTGCCGCCCGCACGCACGGCCCACTGGATGGCACCGGCCGCGTCGAACCGGACGGCCATGGCGTCCATCGTGGTGAACGCCGGAACACCGGCCAGGTCCCCGTCCGTGGAAGTCGTCTCCCCGACGCAGACGAATCCGCCGTCCGCGGTTTCGAATCCGTCGGAGAAGTCCTCGCTGTCCCCTCCCCCGAACAGCCGGATGTTTGAAAGATCCACACTGGTCATCGCGAATGCCGACAGGGGAAGCGATACCAGCATCGCGACCACAAGGCATCCGACGATCTTCTTCCACGCGCTTCTCCTGATTGTTTTCATTCGGACTTCCTCCATTTGCATCATTGTTTCACTTCGGATTCCGGATCCTTATAAATTCAGTCTATTCCTCTTAATCCGGTTTTCACCAGTATCAAATGCCACTAAATAAGCATGAAAAACCGGACCTGGCCATGCAGACCAGATCCGGTTTCAAAGTCATGGGTCCGTGTTCCTATACGATTCGGCAGGCTTTCTTCAGCGTGTCGGCCATCTCGTACAGCCAGTCCTTGAGCTCCTCGACATCCGGGTCCGGCTGCCGGCGATAGGCTGCCACGCGGGCGGTCGGGGGCATCGCCATCGGTACCAGTTCGCCCGCTTCCAGGATATTGGCGGCGTACTCGCACAGTTCCAGCACCTCGGCGGCGTCCGTGCTGTGGTCCATGCGCCGGTTCCGGCGGGTGGAGATCATCAGCGTCTCGATGCGCTTCAGAAGTTCGGTCACATAGTCCTCCTGGTTGACGTCCGCGCGGATGATCGGGCTGTCCTTGCCGCGGTTGCGGTGGAACCCGAACAGCGCGGCGACGATCGCCGGGTCGCGGATCGTGCCGTCCTGGTACACGACGCCGTGCGCCCGGTTCCAGCCGTCCTCGCCGATCATCAGCTCGAACAGGTACCAGCCGATCCCGTACTCCTCATGCAGCTCGATCGCCATGTCGTAGGGGTTGGATCGGACCAGGCAGCAGGTCTCGTTGTCGACCACGGGCTTGTTGTACTTCTTGCCCAGCGCGACCGCCTGGTCGAGGACATTGTGCAGACGTTTGCGCGTCGCGGAGTAGTCGTGGAAGATGATGACGTCGACCAGGTCGGCGGTCCCGCTGGGCTCGGTCTCGAAAACGAAAATGTTGCCGACGCCGATGTCGTGCGCGGGATCCTTGGCCTTCACATACTTGCAGAAGTGCCGGATGATCTCCCAGACTTTCTCCTGCCGCTCACGAAGGACCGCCATGTCCGGCCGGGTGCGGAACGTCTGGAGGTGTTCGGGCTCACCGTCGTACCAGGTGACGAAGTCGTCCGTGTAGCCGGGCTCGTTGGAGATGTCCCAGAACAGCAGGCCGGGCTCGTCGCCGATCGCCGCGAGCACGTCGTCGAAGTACTGCTCGCCCAGCACCCAGCTGCTCTTGTCCAGAACCGTGCGGGGCAGCGGCTTGAGCCGTTCGTCGGAGGCGGGATGCGGCTGGCGGTCTTCCGGCAGGAAGCGGAACCCGCAGTACAGGATCGGGTTGGTCGAGATGCCGTGGCTCCAGGCGGTCCGGACGAAGTCCCGTAGATTGGCGAGGAATCGGACCGGATCCTTGACGTAGCTGGAATAGATCAGGAAGATGCGCGCGCTGTTGAGACGCAGCCGCTCCGCGTATCCCATTTCCCGGTCCACGATGGCGTGGTCGTAATTTTCCCAGAAGTACAAGTCGTTCCAGACGTTGCCCTGTGTGTAGTTGAAACCGCGCAGTTTGCTGTAGTCGATCATGGGTGCTCCTCCTCGTCCGGTCGATGCCGGTTAATCTATACGATCCGGCAGGCCTTTTTCAGGGTGTCGGCCAGTTCGTACAGCCAGTCCTTGAGCTCCTCGACATCCGGGTCCGGCTGGCGCCGGTACGCGGCCACGCGGGCGGTCGGGGGCATCGCCATCGGCACCAGCTCGCCCGCCTCCAGGATGTTGGCGGCGTACTCGCACAGCTCCAGCACCTCGGCGGCGTCCGTGCTGTGGTCCATGCGCCGGTTGCGGCGGGTGGAGACCATCAGCGTCTCGATGCGCTTCAGCAGCTCGGTGACGTAGTCCTCTTGGTTGACGTCCGCGCGGATGATCGGGCTGTCCTTTCCGCGGTTGCGGTAGAACCCGAACAGCGAGGCGACGATCGACGGGTCGCGGACGGTGCCGTCCGGATAGCACACGCCATGCGCCCGGTTCCACATGTTGTTGCCGATCATCAGCTCGAACAGGTACCAGCCGATCCCGTACTCCTCGTGCAGCTCGATCCCCATGTCGTAGGGGTTGGAGCGGCACAGGCAGCAGGTCTCGTTGTCGAGCAGCGGCTTGTTGTACTTCTCACCCAGCGCGCGCGCCTGGTCGAGGATCCGGTGCAGCCGGCCGCGGGTCGCGGAGTAGTCGTGGAAGATGATGACGTCGACCAGGTCGGCGGTCCCGCTGGGCTCGGTCTCGAAAATGAAGATGTTGCCGACGCCGATGTCGTGCCGGGGATCCTTGGCCTTTACGTATTTGCAGAAATGGCGGACGATCTCCCAGGTCTTCTCCTGGCGTTCGCGCAGCACCGCCATGTCGGGCCGGGTGCGGAACGTCTGGAGGTACTCGGGTTCGTCGTCGTACCAGGTGACGAAATCGTCGCTGTACCCGGGCTCGTTGGAAATGTCCCAGAACAGCAGGCCGGGCTCGTCGCCGATCGCCGCGAGCAGGTCGTCGAAGTACTTTTCGCCCAGCGCCCAGCTGGACTTGTCCTGGATCGTTTGGGACAACGGCTGGAGGCGCTCTCCCGGGACGTGTTTCCGGGCAAAGTCCTCCGGGAGGAACCGGAACCCGGTGTAGATGATCGGGTTGGTGGACACCCCGTGGCTCCAGGCGGTCCGGACGAAATCCCGCACATTGGCGAGGAACAGCTCCGGGTTCTTGTAGTAGCTGGCATAGGACAGGAAGACGCGGGCGCTGTTGAGCCGGAGGCGCTCGGCGTAGGCCATCTCCCGGTCCGCGACGTCGTGGTCGTAGGACTCCCAGCGGTCGCCGCCGAAAGGGATGTTGCTCGGGGTGTAGTTGAAGCCGCGCAGTCTGCTGTAGTCGATCATGTTCTCCTTGCCTTTCCGCCCGGCCGATGCCGGGCTTGTCCATCGCCGGCCGGTCAGCCGTGCCGCCGGATCCAGACCGTCATTTCGCCTTTTCCCCGGTTTCCCCACAGATAGTATGGTACCGCAGTCAGTTCCGCGGGGTCTTCGCCGCACCCGTCCGGCCGGTACAGCCCGTCGCCCCAGTCCGACTCGCGGAGACGCTGGCCGGCGGCGCGGATCACGCCCGTCCCGCCCAGCCGCTCCGTGTCGAATTCGTACCGGAAGGCCGCATCGTCCGCGAGGGACAATGCCGCCAGGTTGGCGCCGTTGTCCGCCTCCTCGAGGCAGTAGACGAGCGGGCCTCGCTGCAGGGCGACCTTGCCCGCGTCCGCCCGGACCTGGGGATGGGCTGTGACGCGTTCGACCGGCATGTCCAGGGACAGCTCGACCTCGTCGCCGGTCTGCCAGTCCCGGGCGAGGTACAGATACCCGTTTGCGACCGCGCCGGAGGCGGCGGTTTCGACCGTGCCGTTGACGCGTACGGTCCAGTTCCGGCACCAGCCGGGGATGCGCAGCGCGAGCCGGAATCCCGTGCCGCTTGCGGCCTCTACGCGGATGCGGACGACGCCGTCCCACGGGTACCCGCCGGACTGGCGCAGACGCAGCGTCCCGCCGCCGAGAGCGACACGGGCTTCGCCGCCGATGTACAGGTGGACATAGACCGTGCCGCCGTCCGCGGAGTAGATGTACTGACCCAGCGAGGCCAGCAGCCGCGCGATGTTGGGCGGGCAGCAGGCGCACCCGAACCATTTCTGCCGCTCCGGCTTCACGTGCCGCCGGCCCGGGTTCTTTTCCGAGGCCTCCGGCCACACCTCGAGCGGGTTGACATAGAAGAAGTGCCGGCCGTCGCGCGACATCGCGCCGAGCACCGTGTTGTACAGCGCTTTTTCCAGGACGTCCGCGTACCGGCCGTCGGCGTCCAGCCGGAGCATGCGGTGTGCGAACAGGATCAGCCCGACCGAGGCGCAGGACTCCGCGTACACCGTGTCGTTGGGCAGGTCGTAGTCAAACGTGAACGCCTCGCCGTCCCGTGCCGACCCGACTCCGCCCGTTATGTACATCTGGCGCGTGACGGTGTTGTCCCACAGCCGCCGGCAGGCCGCGAGCAGCCGCCCGTCCCCGGTCTCCCGGGCGAGGTCCGCCATGGCCGTGCACAGGTACATCGCCCGGACCGCGTGCCCGGCCATGACCTCCTGTTCGACCACCGGCTTGTGGGCCTGAAAATACGCCAGGTTGCCCCTGGCGATCGGGTGGCTGGGCCGGAACGGTTCCGTGTGCCGCCCGGACCGGAACTCCCCGACCAGGAAGTTGGGCTCCCGGCCGCGCTCGTCGACAAAGAACCGCGCGAGGTCCCGGTATTTTTCATTGCCGGTCGCGCCGTACAGCTTGACCAGGGCCAGCTCGATCTCCTCGTGGCCGTCGTAGCCGCGGATCTGGCCCTCGTTCGGGCCAAAGACCGTCGCGATGTAGTCCGCG
>CAZNGQ010000161.1:0-6318 GCA_964572095.1 uncultured Oscillospiraceae bacterium | reverse complement strand
CGGCGGCGCGCGCGGCCCTTACACGCAGGGACCGTTTGCCCAGGGCCCCTTTTACAACCAGCGCGCAGGCGCCTCGGGCGTGAGTCTTTGCGACTCCCTGTCCTGTCTGTGCTGCGCCGACTCCTGCTGTGAATGCGCAGGGGGAGATCTTTGTGGCTGCTGCTGATCCGAATGGCGGACATACCCGAGGGGGTGCCCGGACCGCCGCCCGCCGGCTGGCTTACGGAGGCATCTGCACCGGGCTCGCCCTGGCCGCGCTGCTTGCCGTACGTTTCCTGCCGACTGCGGACCTGGCCTTGTACGCCTTGTCTTCCGCCTGTGTCGCCATCGCGGTAATCGAGACCGGAATGGCCGGGGGCGCCATCACCTGGGTTGCAGGTTCCATGCTTTCGCTGATCCTGGCCGGGATCATCACGGCAATGCCATTTGTCCTGTTCTTTGGACCCTATACGCTGGTCAAGGCGATGATGGAGTCGCGTCCGGGCCGTACTTTTATCCGGATCGTATACAAACTGGTCGCCGCCGATATGCTTCTTGCGGTGACCGCACTGGTGTTTCTGGTGTTTCTCGATGCACAGCCATCCATGCTTCCGGTTCCCTGGTGGGCGGCCGCTCTTCTGGCCCAGCCGGTTCTCCTGGTCTATGACTACGCGCTGAGCATGATGATCACTCTCTACGCCCGCCGCCGGCATCCCGCTTCGTAGACGTTTCGCCCAGGGTGGTCCCCGCGGCCTTTTCCGCGCGGCGCAGCCGCAGGCGCCAGTATAGCCGCACGGAGCGGACCACCATCTGGTAAAGCAGCGACAGACACAGGAATCCGGCACAGATCAGGATGATGGCGTAGACATCCCGGTTCGATTCGAAAGCGGTCAGGATCCGGTCCATCATCGAGGAGTCGACGGAATAGATGGTCCGGTTCGGGGCGCACTCGACCGAAATGCTCGTGCCGTTCTCGAACGTGAACGTCATCGTGCCGACCGTGTCGTCCGCCATGAGCGGGAGATTGTGGGGGCCTGAAGACGTGTATTCCCGGTCGATGACGCCGGTTTCCCCGATCCGCTTGACATAATTGACCGTACGCTTGTAGACCAGTCCGAACACCTTGCCCTCGACGCTGTCCTTGATCGTTTCGGGGACCGGCTGTCCGGCGGAGACCAGCAAGGTATTGGTATAGTTGTCGAATATCTGCTTACCCACCGTCTGCAGGTCCGTGATTCTCGATCCGGGATCCCCGCCGGCCAGAATGACGAGGATCTCGAAGCCGCCGGCTGAATAAGCGGCGATGAGCGAGGCGCTTTCGCTGTCGCCGGATGAAAACACGCCGGTCAGGCCGGTGACCAGCCACTTGGCATGTGCCAGGTTGTTTGTGATCTCGATGCTTCTGGTCGCGGTGCCAGGGGGGAAGAAGCTGTAGGAAGTCGATTCAAAGGCCGTTCTCACAATACCCGCAAAGCTCTCCTTGTACAGGAAAAACCGGGCCAGGAGCATCGCGTCCCGGGGAGTGGTCAGCGGCAGGGCGTTTTCCTGCTGGCCATCGGCGCCGGTCGGATCTCCGGAGACCGGTCGGCCGGTGCTGTTCAGGAAAAACGTGGATGTCAGCTTGAGCTGTTCGGCCCGGTCGTTCATGAGCGCCACGAAAGCCCGCTCGTCGCCGCTGACCTGCTCGGCGAGGGCGATGGCCGCTGCGTCGCTGTCAAGGTACATCATGGATGTGATCAGGAACTCCACCGTGAATTTGGCGCCTGCGGTGAAGTTGTCAATCCGGTTGTCTTCCGCGGAGGAGAGATTCGCCTCCTCTGCGGTCAGACTGATCGTCACCAGCGTGGATACCGGAAACTTCTCCAGCACCAGCATGGCGGTCATGATCTTGGAAACGGCCGGGATATAGACCGAGATCCCAGGCTGGCTGGAATACAGTTCCATGCCGCGCCCGGTCTCGACGACGATGGCGGCGGACGAGGAAAGCGAGATGCCCAATCCGGCATAGGGATCGGCCTGTTCCGGCAGCGGGGAGGGGGAAGCGGGCGAAGAGGCGGCGACCGGGACGGTCAGGAG
The DNA here is from genome assembly GCA_964572095.1 of uncultured Oscillospiraceae bacterium. GTDB lineage: Bacteria > Bacillota > Clostridia > Saccharofermentanales > UBA5734 > JAAYKS01. Next base: position 4,263 of record CAZNGQ010000161.1, on the reverse strand, counting down.
AAACAGGGACGCGACGAACAGGCAGACACAGGCCGTCGACGCCAGAAAACGGCGCCGGGATACGGACCGCAAGGCCCTGCGGCGGGAGTCATGGCTCTTCGACCCAGGGGTAAAAAGGGGTTCGCCTATCATCATCGTTGGGTACCAGCGGGATCCGCAACCTGTCTGCCGTATGTTTCAATTTTTAGTTATCTGTATATTATCACAAATTTCCCGGTAATTTTAGTGCATATTACGAAAAACCCAAGTGCTCCCTCCTGTCGGTGCGGGATGATTCACCTCTCCGGTCACGTGTGATATCCTATGGTAAATCATTCGCTTCATGCGGATCCCGGAGGGTTCCTGATTGACTAAAGAACGAACCAGTGACCGATTGGTCCTTGCGCCAGGCGGAGCGGCCGCGCTTCCGGCGCACCTTGGCTTTGGTCTGGACGGGCGGCGGGTCGCTGTCGTGACCGACCGCGAGGTCGGCGCACTTCATCTTGACGCATTCACCCGGCCGCTGACCGGCGCCGGGGCGCGCTGCTGTCCGGTTACCGTCGACACCGCGGGATCCGCCAAGTCACTGGATGCCGTCAAGACCGTCATCGCGCAGCTTTCGGACAACGGGTTCACGCAGGGCGACCTGCTGGTCGGGCTTGGCGGCGGCGGTGTTCTCGACATTGCGAGGTTCAGCGCCTTTCTGTACCGGGGCGGGCTGTTCACCGCCATGGTCCCCACCTCCCTGTCCTCGATGGTGGCTGCCGGTTCCATCGAACGCGCCTGCCTCAATTTCTCAGGCTCCAAGGACATGCTGTCGGTTCCCGCTGTTCCCGGCTTGACCGTCGTCGATCCCGTCTTTCTGGACACGCTGCCCAAGCGGCAGTTTGCGAACGGCATGGCCGAGATCATCCGGCTTGCCTATCTGGCTGATCCGGATCTACTGGAACAGGTGGAAAACGGCGCCTTGTCAAAAGAGGACATGGTCCGCCGGGCGATCGCCGCCTCGGACAAGGCACGTGCCGGCAATCCCGACTTTCTCGGATTCGGGCGTCAGGTCGGCGACGTCATCGAGGAGCATTTCCGCTTTATCAAATATTTCTACGGCGAAGTCTGCGCGCTTGGGATGCTGGCCGTGAGCCCCTCTCCCAGACTATCATCGGTTCTGGAGCGTTTCGGGCTTCCCCTGCGCATGGAAGGCGTCGGCGCGGAGACACTGGGGCGTAAGATGGTCAAGGCGTTTTACGCGGCAGGCCTGCCCGGCGCAGAAGAATCCTATGCCCGTGTGGCGGTTGCGGACGAACCCGGTTGTCCGGCCGTACGCACGATCCCGCGTGACGAGGCGGACGCCTGGTTCGCCGCGGCGGTGGCCAGGATCGCCGGATGAGTTCCCGGAGGTGCGGATGCGAACAATCATGAAACGAAAAAGCGGATTCCGGCAGTGGGGAGCCCGATTTTTTGCCGCTCTTTTTGCCCTGTCCATGCTGCTGGGGTCCGCAGCCTGTGACGGCGGAGACGATGCCACGACCGACGTAGTTGCCGAATACGGCAACTACGGATTCAGCTGTGCCAGCCTGATTTCCCTGGATTACCCGCTGCGCGGCCCCTTTACCAATGAAGAAAAAGCAGCCGCGGAAGTGATTCGCGGAAAGCTGGAAAAGCTTGGGTACACGCCCCGGATCGACACGTTTACGGTGCCGGACGCCCAGGGCGCGGCGCTTACATCCCAGAATGTCGTCGTCACGATGCCCGGCACCGGTTTCCGGTTTGAGGACAAGGCGACCGGGGAGACACGAACGGTCCATCGCCAGGTCGTCATCGGCGCCCACTACGACACCTGGTTCTCGGTTCCAGTCACGGACGCGGCCGGAGCGCCGGTCCAGCCCGCCGCGGGAGCGACGTTCGACGAGTCCGTCGCCGCCCGGGATGCCGGCTACGACGGCATCAACGACAACGCTTCCGGCATCGGCGCCCTGATGGCGCTTGCCAACGAGATGGCGGGAAACACCTATGGATACGACATCGTCCTGGTGGCTTTCGGCGCTGGGAGCGCGGGCCAGGCGGGCGCCCGCCACTTTGTCGGCCAGATGTCCGCCGCCCAGGTTTCCGCCACGGATGCGATGTACTGTGTCGAAGCCATCTATGCCGGCGACAAGCTGTATGCCAGCGCGGGGCTAAACTCCATCGGAGTGGACAAGAACGGACTGACGGCAAAGATCTACGAAAAACGCCGGAAACTGTACGAGGCCACCGATGTCGCCATCGAAAACGACCTGGACGAGATCGGCTGCGACCTGCTGACAAACCAGTCATCGATCGAACTCGACCTGAACGGGGACGGCGTCTCCGACATCTACCGCGAAGTCACGCAGACGGTCTCCGACTTTTCCCCGTTCGATGCCGCCGGCATCCCCTGTGTCTACATCGAATCCTTTGATTACTCCTTTGACACGCTTGAAGGGATGAAGGACTCCAAGAACCCCGGGCTGGCCGACTTCGGCGGACGTCTGCGCAACAGTGTCAGCGACGGCTACGACCGCCTGAGCGATGTGCTGTCGGATCGCGGGCAGTTGCAGGAACGGATCAATGTCACTGCCTTCCTTCTTCTGGAAGCGGTGAAAAAGGGCAACTGGGAGGCTCTGCCGTGACCGGGGCGAAAACGCTGGAGGACCTGCGCGCCATCCGGCTTTTCCTGCTTGACATGGACGGCACGTTCTATCTTGGCGACCGCCTGATCGACCGTTCCCTCGAATTCATCGAGACGCTCCGCCATACCGGGCGGCAGTTTCTCTTTCTAACGAACAATTCATCCAAGCACAAGGGGATCCTGGCGGACAAGCTTCGCCGCATGGGCCTGGATGTGGAGGACAACGATGTCTTCACGTCCGGCGAGGCGACGGCCATTCACTTGAACGGGATCAAGCCCGGCGCGCGGTTATACGTCGTGGGGACTCCGGCGCTTGAAGAGGAGTTTGCCGCGCATGGGTTCACGCTGGACGACCGCGACCCGGAGTATGTGGTGCTCGGTTTCGACACCACCCTGACTTACGACAAGTTATGGAAGCTATGCGACTTTGTGCGCGAAGGCCGCCCGTACCTGGCGACGCATCCGGATTTCAACTGCCCGATCGAAGGCGGGTGGATGCCCGACATCGGCGGCATGATCGCCATGGTCAAGGCCTGTACCGGCGTGGAGCCCGTCGTGATCGGCAAGCCGAACGCCACGATCGTCCAGGCGGTGGAAGCCAAGACCGCCGTTGAACGCGCCGGAATCGCCATGGTGGGCGACCGGCTGTATACGGACATCGCGCTGGGCGCCAACGCGGGGATCCTGTCCGTTCTTGTGCTGAGCGGAGAGACGACGGAGGCAGACCTCGCGCAGAGCGAGGTGCGTCCCGATTTCGTTTTCGAGAACCTGGGAGGCATTGCGGACGCCCTCTCCGGAGACGTTGTCCAGACTGTGCGTTCGCTTGTCTTGCCCATACAATCATGATAGAATTCCTTCGATTCTGGCAATGGGGTCAGGATAGCCGCATTTTCAGCTAACGCGCTTTCCACATACGGAGGTCGGCATCCAACATGACCAAGGCAATTCTGCTTCTGGAAGACGGATCGGTTTTTGAGGGCACGCGGTTCGGGGCACAGCGGGACGCCATCTGCGAGATGGTGTTCAACACCGGCCTGACCGGCTATCTCGAACTGCTGACAGACGCTTCTTACGCCGGTCAGGGCATCGTCATGGCATCCCCGATCATGGGCAACTACGGCATTTTCGAAGAGCAGGGCGAGTCCTGGAGACCCTGGGTGGAAGCCATGGTCATCCGGGACCTGACCAGCCTGCAGAACGATATCCGGCAGGCCGGAAACCTCGACGACTATCTGGAAAGGAACGGCATCCCCGGCATGGCCGGTGTGGACACCAGGCAGTTGACGCTCCGTCTTCGCGGTTCCGGCACCATGAACGGCCTGATTACCGATGCCGCCGGATTCCGCGCCGACGAGGGGCTGGAGCGGCTTTGCGGCTTTAACAACAAGGGCGTCGTGGAGCGGGTCAGCCGCAAGGACCGGGCCTTCCATCCCGCGGTCGCCGATGCGCCCGGCGGGCGCCGGTACAACGTCGCGATGTTCGATTTCGGCCTCAAGCAAAACATCGTCCGCAAGCTCAACGATTTCGGGTGCAATGTCACCATCTATCCCTGGAACACCCCCGCTTCCGAGATCCGCGCCGCGGATCCCGACGGCATCATGCTTTCCAACGGCCCCGGCGACCCCAAGGACTGCGCG
>CAZNGQ010000160.1:0-6340 GCA_964572095.1 uncultured Oscillospiraceae bacterium | reverse complement strand
CTGGTACACCGTGGAATACGGCGCCGGCACCGTGATCAACGTGGTGGAATACGGGCGCGAGTACATGATTGAGGGCGAGCTCGAGCCTCAGGTCGCATACTACGACATCGGGCTGAATCCCGACCCGGGCCAGACCATTTCCGTCCGGGCGGAGTTGGAGAACAAGGGCAAATACGCTCTGGAGAACGCCTCGGTCTACTTCGAAGCTGAAAAGGACGGCCGCATCGTCGTGATCGGCACCGGCGATCCCATCGCCAGCCTGCTGCCCGGCGAAGCCAAATACGTATACGAAGAATTCGTCACGCAAGGCGACGTCGTGGATACCAGCGGCGCAGCCATCGAGGTCCTGAGCGGGGAGTGGATCCTCCGGGCTTACCTGATGGAGGGCGAGATCCGCAACGACCGGATCCTGAAAGAAACGAAGCTGATCATCAACTCCGGCCCCGTAGCCATGGCGGCGGACATCGCTGATGCCATGGCAGGGCAGCCGACTTATTTTGACGCCTCCCGGTCCTACGACCCCGACGGCTATCTGGTGAATTATCTCTGGGACTTCGGCGACGGAAGCTCGGCCAACGGCCTCACCGCCACGCATACGTTCCTGTCCGGCGGCTCCAGAACGGTCAAGCTGACGGTCACCGACAACAACCTGACCACCGGCACCCTGGATCTGTTGGTGACCGTGGAAGACGACCGGCCCGACCTGAAGATCGCCGACCCGGCCGTGCCCGGTGATCCCATGAGCGGCGTCAAGTTCTTTAAGAGCGGAACCCCCATTGCCCGCAACGCGCTCTCCGAGGGCGATGTGGTAACGGTCCGGGCCACGCTGTACAACGAACCCAACAGCGCCGGCGCGGCGGATCCCGCCGACCCCATGGCCAGCAAGGCCGTGGACAGCAAATTCTACGTGGGCTTTTACGTGGACTATCAGTACAAGGGCTACAAGACCGTGGAGGTCACCAGCGAATCGGCCATCGCCATGGGCGGCACCCGGGAAGTCGAATTCACCTGGACCGTGCCCGCAGGCAACCACATCGTGACGGTGATCGCCAACGACATTGGCAAGATGATCGACGAGCGAAACCATGACAACAACCGGCTTGACGTTCAGGCCGGCGCCGGGCAGATCTACTTCCCGGATCTGAAGCCTGTTTCGACTCAGGTCGGCGAGGTCCTCACAGACAGCTTTACCGTGGGGATCGACGGTCCCGTCGGTTACAAGAGCAGCGTGCCCCTGTCCGTCCAGGTGGAGAATGCTGGGGATGCAGCGGCAGGTACCTTTGTGGTGAGCTTCTTTGCCAACGGCAAGCTCGTGGCAAGGGAGACCGTGGAGGGCGGCCTGGCCGCCGGCGCCAGCGCCACAGTAACCAGCAGCTTCCGGCCCTCCGAGGAGGGGACCTTCCGGTTCGAAGCCCTGGTGGACGGCCCCGGAAGCTACGTGGTCGAATCCAACGAAACCAACAACCGCCAGAGCCTGACCCGGGAGGTCGCCATGACTTATCCGGATCTGTACCTGAGCGATATTTCCATCACACCGGCCAGCGGCGCCATCACCGGCACCGATCCGGTGACGGTGACCCTGAACCTGAACAACGCCGGCTCGGCCATCGAAGACAATGAGATCGAGCTGAACTTCTACTCAGACAACCTGTTCATGGGCACGGTGCGAAAGGATGCTTTGGGCGCCGGCGCGAAGCTGCCTGTGTCCTTCATCTGGACCAGGCCTGTGGCCGGCGGCAAGACCATCGCCGTCACCGTGAACGAGCGGGGCAATATCGTGGAGAGCGATCTGGCCAACAACCGGATCTCCCGGGACTTTACCGGAACCATCACCACGCTGCTGCCTAACCTGAAAGTGGAGAGCATCGTTTCCGCCGACGAGGGCGGCGGCAGCGCCGAATTCGGCGAAAATATCCGCACGACAGTGACGGTCAAGAATACCGGCAGCGCGACTGCGACTGCGCCCTTCGACGTCACCCTTTACGTGAACGGCGTGGAGAAAGCCCGCAAGACCTTCGCCTCCAACGCCGGACCGGGACAGACCGTTGCCGTTGAGCTGCCGCTCTGGACCGCCGACCTGTTGCCCACCGGCACCTACACGTTGACGGCCTACGCCGACAGCGAGATGAATATGAGGCTGGCCGACCGCCGCCAGGCCACCGGCACGGCGCTGCTGGCTCTGGCCGGAGGCTATCAGCTGACGGCTCTTCCCATCGCCGCCATCACCGAAAACGGCACCGCCGTGATCGAGGCGGATCTGCGGCACTCGGATACCAACTGGCTCCCGGAGGACGGCGCGAAGCTCGTCTATGAGATCTACGCCGGCGAGAATCTGGCGTCCAAGCCGGTTTCGGATCCGCTGTACGAAGGGGAAATGAACTACCGCACGGCCACGGCCCGATACACGGCAAAACAGAGCTTTGCATCCCTGCCTGTGGGCAAATACACCGTCTTCCTGACGGCAACCTCTGCCGACGGCCTTGCGCCTTACGCGACGGCTTCCACAGGCCTTGCCTGCGCCAACGATTTCGAGGTGAGCGTCCACACGAACAAGACGCAGTATCCTGCCGGCGAAGACATCCTGATCAGCGGCAGCGTGGCCGGCGTTTCGGCCACAGGCACCCGCGCCCTGATCCATATCATCGGCGAGGAAGAATGGCGGATCCCCGTGGACTGCGACGCCTCCGGCAATTATGCCTATACCTTTGAGCTGCCCGCAGACTTCGGCGGCAGCTACAGCGTCTGGGTCTCTGCCCGGGTGGGCGAGATCGCCAAACAGAGCGAATCGAAAGTATTCACCGTGGAAGGCGTCTGTCTGGGCATCCCCGCAGCAGTGGAGATCGTACAAGGCAAGACGAAGACCATCGCCGGCTCCGTCGGCAACGTGGGGACCATGGATGTCACCGGCCTTTCCGTAGGCAGCTTCCTGCCTGTGAGCGGAAGTCCGGGACTGGCTCTTGGGGCAGTCACCTATACGCTGCCCGTGAGCGGGACCCTGGCCATCGGCCAGACGGCCGATGCCGCCCTGGAGATCACCGCCGCCGCGGATACCGCGCCCGGCACCTATACCTATCAGTTGACCATGAACTATCAGGCCAACGGCGCCAAGAGCCGGACGGTACCCATTTCCGTGACGGTGATCGAGGCCGTGGCCGGTATGGAGACAGAGATCCTTACGGTCCGGGAAAGCGAAGGAACGCCGCTCCGGAACAAAATCGTCACAGCAGTGCGGCCGGGAGACGGCGTGAGCCAGGTGGTCCGCATCACCAACAGCGGCACCAAGACCCTGTCCAATCTGACGGCATCCCTGCGGGAGAATCTCCCCTGGATGACCCTTACCACCAACGGCGTGCGCAACGTGCTGCCTCTGTCCGACGGACTGTCTATACGGGACAAGGACGCCAGAGCTGTGGTGCAAATCTACATCGCGCCCACGACCCATGTCCAGGAAGGCGTCTACGAGGATGAGCTCATCCTCTCTGCCGACGGCGTGGAAACCGTCCGTATCCCGATCTCCGTCTACGTGGGCGTCCGGGATCAGGGCACGGTGGTCTTTGAAGTGCGCAACAGCAAGCAGACCGCTGTGGCCGGCGTTTCCGTGGAATTGATCGGACCCGAGGCCGCCGAAGGCCAGCAGGCCCTCAGCGCTGTGCGCAAAGCCGTCTCCGAGGACGGAAGCAAGGTGACCGACGACATGAGCGAGACTGACCGCCAGGGCAAACTGACCGGTCAGGTACGGTTCGACAATATTCCTGCCGGGATCTATACCCTCAACGTGAACGGCGCCGGTCTGGAACCCTATTCGGCCACCGTAGAAGTGGCGGCCGCCGTGGACTTGTCGGCCCAGATCGTTACGCTGAAAGAAATGCCCTTTACCTTCACTTACAATGCAGCCGCCGTGATGACCGCCGAGCGGTCCGCCGTTTCGGCAGGCAACTATGCCGGCGCCCTGTACCAGATGGAGAACAACAAATATGCGGCCAAGGAGACCGCCATCGTGCCCAACTTCCCCGGAGATGAAGTCGAGTTTTATTACCTGGCTGCCATGATCCGGGGCGGCGTGGCCATCACCAATCCTTCGGCGGACACCCCCATCCGGGGCGTGGTGGCCGAGGTGGACGAAAGCGGCACCGGACTGCCGGAGGGCACCTTCTTGCTGAACAGCAGCGGCGCCAGGACTTCGCGCAGAGAGCTGGGGACCCTGAATCCGGAAGACGTGATGGACATCAACTGGATCGCTTCCACCGACAACTTCTATGATCAGGCGACCCTGGGCGCCCCCGACGGGACAGGCCAGTTTACGGCTTCCTTCCCCGAGGGCGTGGATCTTGCAAGAGTCCGCGCCTGGATCAGCGAGGTCGACTACTTCGGCAGCGGAGCCCTATCCATGGTCTCCTACGATCCGGAGACAAATAACGGCTTGTTCCGTACCAACCAGAAGGATGAAAGCGGCGCCTTTGTGCTGCCCCTGAATGAAGTGCCCAAATACACCCGGGAGACCGAGTTCAACTTTACGATCAAGATCAGCGGCAGCGCCGTCATCGGCGAAGAGACCACAGTTTTGAGCTGTGACATCCCCGTGCTGGTGCGTTACTTGCCTGGCTCCGCATACCTGAGCGACGATAGCGGCGAGATCACCCGCATGACCACCAGCTACAACGGCTTGTTTGAAGGCAGCCGCATCAACGGAGAGAAGAGCTTCAGCCGGAGCTTCCTGTCCAAGGTGAACAAGAACAGCGGCGAGCCGGAACGCATGGGCGATGCCCTGTCCGACTTCGGTTTTGCCCAGGACGTGTCCGTGGAGAAGCAGAGCACCAGGCTGAACTTCAGCCTCAAGAATCCCTCGGCGGACAGCTTTATGCAGAACATGACCATCGTTTTGAAGGTGGCCGACGGCATGCCCAATCCCGACGGGACGTTGGGGGACAACATCCGGATGATCACAGGCCTGACGGATCCGAAGGTACTGATCCGCAAGGACGTGGCCGCTGCGGCTACTTCCAGCGGCGGCATCGTCTTCGACGAAGCCACCGCCACCCTGACGGTGCCCGAGATGGCTCCCGGCGAAGAACTGGCCGTGGATTTCCTGATCCTGCCGCCGGAAGGCATCAACACTTACTACAGAGATATGCTGTCCTACTTCGACGAGTACGAAGGCCTCTTCGACGAGGCGGACATGGGCATTGCCAACATCTACTCCTGGCTGGAATACAGCTTCGACGTTTCCTCTACGTCCCTGTCCGATCTGGGCAGCAGCGTCGAGGAGTCGGTCAGCGGCGTCACAGCCGTCCGGGAGCAGGAAGTGACGGCGGCGCCCAAGGTCTATCTGAGCTATGAACTGATCCCCGGCGCTTTGACCGACAGCTACAAGCTGCGGGTGAACGCCACCAATATCGGCGAGGGTCCGGCTTTCGGACTCACCGTGGCCGCTCCCGTGATCCCCTCGCCGGGGAACGTGACGGAGATCTGGCACATTTATTCGGCCAACCACGGCTTCACCAACGGGCCGGATATGCTCCTGGGCGATTTGAAGCCCGGCGAGACCACCTACGGCGAATTCACTATCTACGCGCCGGGTATCGAAGACTGGACGAACCTGCCGGGTCTGGCAGTCCGCACGGTCCAAAGCGGCAATGTGGTCGTTGCGCCGCTGTCACTGCAGCGGTATGATCCGGTGGCCTATCAGGCTGTCCTGGATCAGCTGATCGTCGAGCTGGATCGCATGAGCGGCGCCATCGAAGGTGCCGTGGACAAGATCGGATACGATCTGGTGTCGGCTATCATGGACACCGACGACTACTATACCAACGTGGAAGTGGCCGAAGGTATCACCTACGGCATCAACGCCATCGCGGGCATGGCCAATATCATCGGCACCGTGGTGGGGTGGAAGCAGGCTTATGAAAAGGTCCAGAAAGGGCTGGAGAAAGCCGGCAACCTGTTCAAGGGCGACGCGGAAAAGCTGGGCAAGATGAAGCCGGAGGATCAGAAAATCCTGGGCACCGAGGCCAAGCTGGCCAAGGATTCCCTGGACGATGTCAAGGATCTGCTGGCCGATACCCAGTCGGTCCAGTCCAGCTTCGACAAGATCTACAATTACATGCAGAAGGTCAACTGGGAGGAATGTTTCTCCGACCTTGGAAACTATAAGGATTACGTGGTAAAGACCACCGCAGCCATGGCGGGATTGCAGAACGAGCTGGATCAGTACCAGAAGCTGATCGAATCCTCCTATGCCAACGCTCAAAAGGCCACCGAAGAAGCGGAAAAGGCTTCCAAGGCGGCGACCCAGTCAGACCGTGACAAATATCTGGAGCTGGCCGGCGCTTACCGGATCAAG
>CAZNGQ010000159.1:0-6344 GCA_964572095.1 uncultured Oscillospiraceae bacterium | reverse complement strand
CATGCGGTGGCCCAAGCTGACCTGGGAGGATGAACAAAAAGCGGTCAAGCAGAACATGAACGTCATCTATACCATGGTGGTGTCGATGGTGGCCGCGGCTTTGGCGGTTGTTCCGGCGATCCTGATCCAGGTCTTGCTCTCCCGGGGCTTTGCGCCGTTGTCCTATGCGGTCGTCATCGCATTCCCCGTCCTTGCCGACCTTGCGCTGTATGCCATGATCCAGCGCGACGCGCCGCGGCTGCTTCGCTTCATGCAGGTCTGAAAACCCGTTGCATTGAAAGAGACCGACTTCGAGGAGGGCAACCATGATCGATACGGGAATACTGGAGATCCGCGAGCATACCGGTGTCGGTTTCGGCCGGATGATCGCTTTCGATGGATGGCGGGTGGCACTGGCACATGCCGCGCCGTATGACCGCCATCCTTCGGATCTGCGCGGCTGGCAGCAGCATAACGAGACGGATGAGGTCTTCTGCCTGCTGCGCGGGCGCTGCTTGCTGTTTGTCGCAGGAAACGGAAGCTTGCCCGGGAAAATCGAAGCGGTCGAGATGGAGCCGCTCAAGCTCTACAATGTCCGGAAGGGCGCATGGCATGCTCGAACCCTCGACGAGGACAGTTCCGTGATCGTAGTTGAAAACGACAGCACATCAGGCAAAAACTCCTGCGACAGCCCCATGACACCGGAGCAGCATACCCGGATGACCCAACTGGCGCAAGAACTGAGGAGGGTGGTTCCATGATCATTCATAGAAACGAAGTCACGGCACGTCCCGCCGATCCGGGCGTCACGCGCCGGATCCTGTCGTATGCGCCCGGCATGATGGCCGCCGAGATGGAGTTTGTCAAAGGTGCCGTCGGCGCGCTGCACAGCCATCCGCATGAACAGATCGGCTATGTCGTCAGCGGTTCGTTCGACTTGACGCTGGACGGCGAAACCCGGACCTTGTCCGCGGGGGATACGTATTATGTCCGTCCCGGCGCGGTCCACGGGGTACTCGCCCTGGAGGCCGGCACTCTCCTGGATGTGTTTTCTCCGATGCGCGAGGATTTTTTGTAAGGTTTTTTCGCAGGCCGGCAGAAAAAAGCCTAATGCCGAATCACGCCTATTCGATATACAAATTGTAAGGGCACGGAAGCCCGACTTAAAAATTCACGGAGGATTTCCCAATGCGTATCAACAACAACATGATGGCCATCAACACCCAGCGTCAGTTAGCCGCCAACAACAGCAGCACCGCCAAGTCCGTCGAGAAACTGTCTTCCGGCTACCGCATCAACCGCGCTGGCGACGACGCCGCCGGCCTGGCGATTTCCGAGAAGATGCGCGCGCAGATCCGCGGCCTCTCGATGGCTTCCAAGAACTCGCAGGACGCCATCTCGCTCGTGCAGACGGCGGAAGGCGCGCTGACCGAGACCCACTCCATCCTGCAGCGCATGCGCGAACTGTCCGTCCAGTCGGCCTCCGACACGAACGACGCGGCCGTTGACCGCACCGCCCTGAACTCCGAATTCCAGGAACTGGCCAAGGAAATCGACGATGTCTCCGCCAAGACCATGTTCAACGGCAAGGAACTGCTCAACGGCGACCTCGCGGCCGTAGGAGCGGTCGCAGCCGGTGACACGACCGTCACCGTCGGCGGCGTCGCAGGCTTCTCCATGAGCGCCGGAGCGGCCAACGGCGCGCTCGGCAACATGAACGTCACATTCGCCGAAGGCGCGGTCGCGGGCAGCTCGTATGCCGCCGGTACGCTGACCGTCACGCTGGACACCGCGGACGCCACGATCTCCGCCAGCGACATCCAGACCCTGATCCGCGCAACCGCTCCCGGCGCATCGGGCATCGACTTCGCGCAGTTCTCCTTCACCGGCGCCGGCACCGTCGACGCCACCGGCGCGGTCGTCAACGAGACCGCAACCCTCGCCGGCGGCGTCACGGCCGACACATCCGACGCCCTCGTGTTCCAGACCGGCGCGAACGAGAACGACACCCTGTCGCTCAACATCGGCGACATGTCGTCCGAAGGCCTGGCGCTGTCGTCCGGCGGCACGATGATCGACATCACGACCCGCGCGACCGCCAGCACCGCGGTCACGACCGTGGACAACGCGATCAACACCGTCTCCACCCAGCGCGCCAGCCTTGGTGCCGTCCAGAACCGCCTCGACCACAAGATCAACAACCTGGACACCTCCGCCGAGAACCTGCAGGCCGCCGAATCCCGTATCCGCGACGTGGATATGGCCAAGGAAATGATGACGTACACGAAGAACAACATCCTTTCCCAGGCCGCCAACGCGATGCTCGCCCAGGCCAACCAGGCTCCCCAGTCCGTCCTCCAGCTGCTCCAGTAAACCACCGGACGGCTGCAACCGCCTCCATGTCAGACAAGCGACCGGCAGGATCACCTGCCGGTCGCTTGATTATGTTTGAATCTGCGTACTGTTGCTGTTCGTCGCTACAAAGCCAGAATCTCGTCCATCGCCAGCCGGATGTCCGCCTCGGTCAGCCCCGGCCTCATCATGGCGAGGCGGGGAGACAGCGGCGCGGCCAGTGCCGGCGAGGAACGGTCGATCGTCGCCGACAATCCCGGCAGTCGGCGGTCCAGGACCGCCACCGCTCCCGGATCACCCAGCAGCGTGCCAAGCGGCGTATCGTTTCGGTAGGGGATGCCTTTGCCTTCGGCATTCCTGCGGAGGAACGGATCGTAGGTGAACTCGCTGAACACGGCCGGATTTGCGCAATCATGCCCGTTCCCGGTCGAATACAGCCCGATGTACACACCGGTGAAAGAGCCGGGATATACCTCTGTGGCAAGGAACCGTGATGAACCGGAGGCGACAAGACTGCCGACCGCATCGTCGAAGTCCCTGCCGAACCCGAAATGATAACGGCTCCGGTCGGCCATCAGGACGAATGTGATTTCATCGCCGTCGAACCGCTGTTCGAACGGGATCATTTCCATGTCGCCCGCTTTCCGCCGGACACGGATGAACCGGATCCCGTCACGTCCGACAACCGACAGGTCGTAATGCGCGCTGTCGTTGTAGAACACCGTCAGGCCGGCCTCCTCCGCGTCGCCGATTCCGGACGCGTCCATCCGGACCGAGACCGTGCAGTCGAGGTCCGTCTGCCTGCGGCCGATGAACGCGGGGCTGGCGGGATCGTCTAAAATACGGGCGTTGCCCCACAGCTTCAACTTTCCGGACGGCTTGCCCAACTGGTACTTCACTTCAGATTCACTGCGGATGAAGTTCCAGCACAGATCCAGTTCCGCTCCGGTGAACCCGATCCGGTCGGGGCCCCTCGGCGGCCCCAACGGGACAGAGGGCAGCGTCGGCACGTCCATGTCGAGCCGGATCGCATCTCCACCGTTGACCACCGGCCAGCCGTCCCCGTCCCATGTGACCGGTGCGAGGAAGGTCTCGCGCCCGAGGTGATGCAACCCGTATCCGGAATGGCGGAACGCAAGAAAGACGATCCACCAGCTGCCGTCGTGCGCCTCGACCATGTCCGCGTGCCCGGTACCGTGGATGACGCTCATTCGGTATCGATGGGTCAGGATCGGGTTGCGCGGGCAGGGTTCATACGGCCCCCACAGGTCCCGGCTACGCGCGATCGTCTCCATATGCCCGGCTTCCGTGCCGCCTTCGGCGATCATCACATAGTACCAGCCGTCCTTTTTATACAAATGCGGACCCTCGGGGTAAGACCCTCCCGTTCCCGGCCAGATCGAACGGGACTCGCCGATCAGGTCCCCTGTCGCCAGGTCGATCTCGCAAAGGGCGATCGGAAGTCCGGTCTTCTTGTCTCTCGAAGACAGGTAGTAGGTTCGGCCATCATCGTCGAAAAAGAAGGAAGGATCAATGCCCGCGGCCTTGATCCAGACAGGCTCCGACCACGGACCGGCGGGGTCTGCCGCCGATACGAGGAAGTTGCCCCCGCCCGTCGTATTGGTGGTCGTCATGTAAAACATGCCGTCCCGGTGCCGGATCGACGGGGCATAGATCCCTCCGGATGAGCGGCAGCCCTTGAGCGGGAGCTGGGACTCCCGGGTCAGGCAATAGCCGATATGCTCCCAGTGGAACAGGTCGCGGCTGTGATAGATCGGAACACCCGGAAAGAACTCGAAGGAACTCGTAACCAGATAGTAGTCCGGACCGACCCGGCAGATGCTTGGGTCGGGATTGAAACCGGGAAGGATCGGGTTGGTGTAGCCCATTGTTTCGTTCTCCTTTTCCTTTATGTATGCAGTCCCCCCGCTGGCCCAATGCCGAGTGGGCGCGTCACATCGTGCTTCCGCGCGCCGCCCACAGGAATCCGCGGCGCATCAGCTCGCGGGCTTCCGGTATGTCGAACGCGTCCGCGTGATGGCCGAGGGAATTATAGAAAACGCGGCCTTTTCCCCAATATTTGGTCCAGACCACCGGGACGTCCACAACGCCGTTGGCTGCGTGCGGGCCGTCGTAGACAGGGAACCGGGTGGTGGCCAGCACGTTGTTCACGGGATCGATGTGCACATAGTATTGCTCGCTGGTGATCTTGAAATCATGGATGCCGCAGACGATGGGGCTGGCTGCGGATTTCCGGATGTTGATTTCGTATGTGACGCCTGAATTGCCGGGATGCGCCACCCATTGACCGCCGGTCATGAATTGCCAGCGGACGTCCTGCCGGAAAGCGTCACACATACCGCCATGGTTTCCCGCAATCCCGACGCCGGATTCAACCGCCGCCAGGATGCCGTCCGTCTGTTCTTTGGTAATGCTGGACATGGTCCAGATCGGTACCACCAGGTCGAACGTCTTCAGCGACTCGGCATCGAGAAAGCAGTCCAGGGTTTCGACGATTTCGACATCGAAGCCTTCCCGGACCAGGATGTCCCGAAACACTTCCGATGTTTCTACCGGTTGGTGACCGTCCCATCCGCCGCGTGTGATCAAAGCCTTCATGAAAGATCCTCCTCGTGCCCGGGACTGATGACTCCATTATAAACCAGTGAATTACGGGGGTGACGTGCCAATAAGCGGTGGGGCAAGTGGAACCCGGGCTGCCCGGCGAAATGGGCATCCAATTGGACGAAAAAAGCTGTCGTTTCGGGCTTCATTCAGGTGGTTTTTTTTACAAACTCGAATCTGGACAGAATAGTACAAAATATGCGCCAGAATGTGCGAATGAATTTGATAGGATCGAAAACCTTTTTTGAGTAAGATATTCGTGATTGGTTTTATAACGTCGACAATGAACGGGGGAGTATCATGTCTGACAATGGGTATTATTCAATAGAACAGATGGATGCCGGCATTTGGCGCATCAGTGAGGCCGGGGTGCACATGTATCTTGTCGAGGGGGACAGCCAGGCGCTTCTGATCGACACCGGATTTGGCAAGGGCGACCTGGCGGGCTGCATCCGCTCCCTGACCAGCCTTCCGCTGACCGTGGTCAACACACACGCCCATCCGGATCACGAAGGCGGGAATGCCCAGTTTCCGCGCATCCATCTCCATTCTGCCGACATACCGATCTCCCGGTTCCGGAACGGACCATGCAGGCAGGTGCACATCGGCGAGGGGTTTCTGTTCAACCTGGGCGGACGGTCGCTCATGGTGCTCGAGAATCCGGGGCATACTCCGGGCAGCATCAGCCTGTGGGACGACCAGGCCGGGATCCTGTTTTCCGGTGATTCCCTTGGCGCCAACACGCATTGGCTCTTTCTGCCGGAATCCCTCCCGCTCGGCGCATACCAGAGCAGCATCCGACAGTACGAGGCCATGGCAGCGAGAATCCGCGCCATCTATCCTTCGCATGAGACGACTCCGGTCGGAGCGGAGTACATCACGGACATCCTGGGCTGTGTCAGCCAGATCCTGGCCGATCCCGGTATCGGGGAGCCGCTGGAGACGTTTGCAGGACGTGCGCTTTGCCATCGGAACGGATGTGCGGCGGTGGCCTACGACGCGGCCAAGGCAATCTGACCGGTCCCGATCCGCCGGCTGATTGAGGATTACAGGCAACAGGAACCGTACTATATACATTAATACGCCGGATGCGCGATTCGCACAGAACGAGTCGCGCATCCGGCGTTTTGCGGGCTGTCGCTTCCGCTACGTTTTAGCCGGCTCCCTTCAGCCTGTTGGCCCTGGATCCGGTGCCGTTATCCCCGGTGTGTTTTCAGCCCGTTCGGGTCTGGGTCCGTCCTCCGGATCCGGGTCGAAAATCTCTTGTCCTATTTTTCGAAATGAGGTTGACAGCCCCCTGTTCGGATGGTATCTTGTTTAAGCGCCTCGCGACGAGCGAAGCGGAACGGACCTTGAAAATTGAACAGCGATAGACAAGCGAAAAGCCT
>CAZNGQ010000158.1:0-6391 GCA_964572095.1 uncultured Oscillospiraceae bacterium | reverse complement strand
CCTGCCTGAAAGATGCGGCTGCATGCGGGGATCGGCCAGCACCTGCTCGCGGACGGCATCCTGACCGGCAGAGGTCTCGACCTCGATCCGGAACTTGACCGCGCCGTTGACCTGCACCGCGACCTCGGAGGTGTCGCGAACCAGCGCGACGGGATCAAAGACGGGCCATTTTTCGTTGAAGATGGAGTCCCGATGCCCCGTCGATTCCCACATCTCTTCGGCAAAGTGCGGGGCGAACGGCGCGATCAGGCGGAGCAGGTCGTCGATGGCGCCGACGGCCGCGGCTGCGACAGGCGGGGTGTCCAGCGAAAGGTAGCGCTGGATCGCGGACAGCATTTCCATCATCCGAGCAATGGAGGTGTTGAACTGGAATCGGTCCGCGTCCGCCGTAACCGCGCGGATCGCATGGTGTCGGGCATAAAGAAGCTCCCGCTCGGGGGCTCCGGCCCGATCCGGACCGTCTGTGGCGGCAGTTCCGCGGAGAGGCAGCGTGTCCTCGACCAGTTTCTCGATTCGGGAGATGAATTTGGCCACGGCTTTGACGCCGTCGTCGCTCCATGGCCCGCCATCGGTATACGCGAAGCCGAACGCCAGGAAGGTACGGAAGACATCGGAACCGTATCGGGCGATATAGTCGTCAGGATTGATGGTGTTTCCTTTGGACTTGGACATTTTCTGCCCGTCGGGACCCAGAATGGTCCCCTGGTGAACAAGGGAACGGAACGGCTCGTCAAAGGACAGGAACCCCATGTCACGCAGTGCCTTGGTGATGAAACGGGCGTAGAGCAGGTGCATGGCCGCATGCTCGGCGCCCCCGACGTATTTGTCCACGGGGCACATGCGGTCGACGATGTCCTTGGAGAACGGTTCGCCGGCGTTGTGGGGGTCGGTATAGCGGAACTGGTACCAGGATGAACAGACAAAGGTGTCCAGCGTGTCCGGATCGCGGCGTGCCGGACGCCCGCAGACCGGGCAGGTCGTGTTCATGAAGGAGTCGCACTTGGCCAGCGGGGATTCGCCATCCGGCCGGAACTCGACGTCGTAAGGCAGTTCGACCGGGAGTTGGTCTTCGGGAACCGGAACAATGCCGCACTGATCGCAGTGGATGATGGGGATGGGCGTGCCCCAGTAGCGCTGGCGGGAGACAAGCCAGTCGCGGAGCCGGTAGTTGACCTTGAGGCTGCCGGCGTCACGGGAGGATAGATCCCCGACGATGGCGGTGATCGCTTCGGACGAAGTCAGGCCGGTGAACCGGCCGCTGTCGACCAGGATGCCGTAGTCGACGAACGGCAGCGTGTCGTCGCCGCCATCTGCCGACGCGATGACGCGGGGGATCGGGAGACCATACTTGACCGCAAAGTCATAGTCGCGTTCATCGTGGGCGGGAACCGCCATGACGACCCCGGTGCCGTATCCGGCGATGACATAATCGGCGGCCCAGACCGGAACCCGTGCTCCGGTGACGGGATGGACGGCATAGGATCCGGTGAAAACGCCGGTTTTCTCCCGCACCGTCGACATGCGCTCGATGTCCGTGGCTTTTCGCGCGGCGTCGCGATAGCCCTCCACCGCGGCCGCCTGTTCGGGAGTCGTCAGCAGGGCGCACAAGTCGCTTTCCGGCGCGACGACGACGTATGTAACGCCCATCAGCGTGTCCGCGCGGGTCGTGAAGACACGCAGGGTCACCGGGGTGCCGTCCGGTCCGGCCAGCGGCCGACCGTCCTTTTGCGCGCCAAAGACGATCTCGGCGCCCTCGGATCGGCCGATCCAGTTCGTCTGGATCTTTTTCGTCTTTTCCGGCCAGTCGAGTCCGGGGAGCATGTCCAGCAGTTCCTGCGCATAGGCGGTTATTTTAAAGAACCACTGGGTGAGGTTCTTGCGCAGGACCTGGGTGCCGCAGCGCTCGCAGGCGCCGTCGTCCACCTGCTCGTTGGCGAGCACGGTGTTGCACTGCGGGCACCAGTTGACCGGCGCGTTGCTCCGATAGGCCAATCCGTGCCTGTACAGCTGCAGAAACAGCCACTGGTTCCACCGGTAGTACTCCGGCATGCAGGTCGCAAGCTCATAGTCCCAGGCGAACATGCCGCCCATCTGCCGGAGCTGTCTCTCCATGATCGCGATGTTGCTCAGTGTGCTGTCTTTCGGATGCACGCCGGTCTTGATCGCATAATTCTCCGCGGGCAGGCCAAACGCGTCAAAGCCCATCGGCTGAAAGATCTCATGCCCCTGCATGCGCTTCATCCTGGCCCATGAATCGGACAGCGCATAGTTATACCAATGGCCGACATGCAGGTTGGCGGAAGAAGGGTATGAGAACATTTCAAGCATGTAGAGCTTGTGGTCCATATGTTCCGGATGAAAGCGGTACAATCCGGATTCTTCCCAGCGCTGCTGCCATTTACGATCGGTTTCCGATGAGTAGGGCATGGAAAAATCTCCTTTTCAGGTACAGGATCCGTGCTTCAGGTACAGTCAAGAGAATATTTTATCACATGCAGGCGCGCGCGTTTCAGTGCAATGCGTACGAAACGCCCATCAGGATGGCGATATGCAAGGGGTAAAAGACATAGAACCCGTATTTCGCGACGAGTCCGGGTTTTCGGTCGGGCCATCCCGCCAGGATCAGGGCAACGGCCAGGACCGACAGGCACTGGAGAAGCGCCCGATCGAACGGGACGTTCTCAAAGAGAACGCGAAAGGGGAGATAGGCCAGGTTCAGCGCCAGGATTCCGGTCCAGGTCCGGTTTTTCAAATCGGATACGCATGCGGGATCCGGATCCTCGACACGGATCCGGGCGGCGGTCAGGTGGAAGATGAGGACATGCAGGAGACCGTAGATCCCATAGTCCGGCGAGACGATGAGGTTGACGGCGATCGCGGCCGCTGCGACGACGACACCCAGCGGAAGTCCGACGGAGGGGGGCAGTCCGGTCCCGTTAAACAAGATACGGACGGGAAAATCCATTCCGGGAGAGCAGGGACCGGCCGTGGAGCGGACCAGTTTCATCGTCGAGACCATGTCATGCCAGGAGCGCCCTGCCAGTTCGCTGCCGATCAGGAAAACGATGGCTGTGGTGAACGTGACCATCACGTTCGGGGGGAACGAGAACCCCGTCACCGAGGAAGCGTAATGCAGGATCCCCTCGGTTACGAGCGCGAACAAGGCCATCCGGAGCAGGTACCGGAACGGACTGCGTGTCCTGCGGAACCCCAGCGCCACATAGTATGCGAAGATCGGGAAAGAAAGCCGGCCCAACGCCCGTGCCGCCATATAGACCTGCGGCGGCACGAAGTCGATGAAAAAATAGCCGAAGTGGTCGATCAGCATGAGAACGCAGGCGAGCAGCTTGAGCATTCTTCACCTCGTGCGGAAACGGACAGCCCCCTGGCGCCGAATCCGCCACTCATCAGAGAGAATACCACCGAGCCCGACGGGATGCAAAGGAACCGTTGATGGCTTCTTGCGTGTGAAAAGGGTATATTGTATCATTGATTGACGTCTAATCGCCCCGCACGGGGCTTCCGCAACGGGTATCGCACAGGAAGGACCACCGATCATGAGGCTTGGAATGGATATCGGCATCGACCTTGGAACCGCAACCGTCTTGATCTATGTCAAAGGAAAAGGCATTGTGCTGCGCGAACCCTCCGTGGTCGCCATCAACTCCCGTACCGGCAAGGTGCTGGCGATCGGCGACTCCGCGCATGTCATGCTTGGCCGAACCCCTGGCATTGTCAACGCGATCCGCCCGCTGCGCGACGGCGTCATTTCGGATTTCAAGGTGACCGAGGTCATGCTTCGGGCATTTATCAACCGTGTAAACAAAGGATTCATGAAGTCCTTTTTCAGCCCGAGAATCGTCGTCTGCGTTCCCAGTGTCATCACCCCGGTCGAGCAGAAGGCCGTCGAGGACGCCTGCAAGCGGTGCGGTTCGAAGGAGGTTTTCCTGATCCGCGAACCGATCGCTGCCGCCATCGGAGCCGGTATCGACATCACCAAGGCCTGCGGCAGCATGATCGTGGACATCGGCGGAGGCACGACCGACATCGCGGTCATCTCTCTGTGTGAGCCGGTTGTCGACTTTTCCCTCAAAGTCGCCGGCGACCGCTTCGACGAGGCCATCGTCAAGTATGTCCGACGCAAGCACAATATCCTGATCGGCGAACGCACGGCGGAGGAACTCAAGATCAGCATCGGCTGCGCCTATCCCCGCGAAGAGGAACTGACGATGGATGTCCGCGGCAAAAACCTGATCACAGGCATGCCGGTCACCGTGACGGTCACTTCCACGGAGATGCTGGAAGCCCTCGAGGAGCCGGTTGGCCAGATTTTCGAAGCGGTGCATTCCGTGCTTGAGCGCACGCCCCCGGAGCTCATGGCCGACATCAGCCAGCGCGGAATCGTTCTCACCGGCGGCGGATCGCTGCTGTACGGTCTCGACCGTGTGTTGTCCACAAAAATCGGGGTCGATGTCGTTGTGGCCGACGATGCCGTGTCCTGCGTTGCGATCGGCACAGGGCGCGCCCTGACGATGCTCGACAAGTTCGCCTCCATCACCGACGATTAGTCGGTGATGGTACATACCGACGATTAGTCGGTGATGGTACATACCGACGATTAGTCCATGGTTTGTATGCCTTTTCGCATATGAAAAAACGTTGACTGTGCCAAGTATGCGGAATATAATGAACCTGCTTCTCGGAATGATATCCGCGCTCGGTTTACGGGTCGCTTGGCAGCCTTGGACGATTTAATGCCTGCAGCGGACTTTATCCAGATGATTTCAAACACTCCATTCACGTTCTTATCCATCAATTGATTTCCAGAGACAGGCACAACCTGTGCCCGTACCGCTGCATGGCGCATGCAGGCTCTTTTCAGCATTCGATTCCATACCGGATTGACTGTATTCACCATTCATCCCATCACGAGGTGATCGCATGCCCTCATCAGAACCCAACGCGTCCACATCGCCCCTGGCCGGAAAATCGAAGGCCGACCTGATCCAAATCGCCGAGCTGACCAACCTGATCAAACCTGGAGAGGGTAAAAGACTGACCGTCGCGAACCTCACCGCGCTGATTGAAAACCGTGTGGTTCCGGCTGTTGAGAAACCCGATCCGGACGCAGCCGTTTCACGCAGGGGAAGAAAACGCAAAGAGCAGGCAGAGTCCCCCGCGCCGGAACACAATCCGGTACCCGAGCCTGCCGTTGAGACGCCTGTGGAACCAGAGGAGAAATCCGGTTCCCTGGAGGCGCCACGGCGCCGGGGGCGCCCAAGAAAAGACAACGCGGCAGCGTCGGCTCCGGCACGTCAGCCGGCATTGCCCGTGAAGCCGCCGATGCCCGAAACCGATCCGGCGCCTGTGGAAAAACCGGAAACCCGGGAGAAGGGGAATCCGGAACCCAAAGACACCGTTGCAGCAACCGCTTCGGTCGCTGTCGAACCGATCCCCTCGGACCGATTCCTGTCGGATTCCTCCACATCAACACGCACAACGCATTCGCGTTCACACCGCTTGGAAGATCATGCGGGCCGGACAGTCCACACGGACAAAGGGCATCACGGGCTGGGGGGCAAACCGCTTCATACCGTTGCCATCCTGCCGGCTCCGACCACCCGGGAGGGGACAGCGGATGACGATGCGCCTCCGGAAACTCCGCCATCCGCAAACAATGTTCCGATAGCTGCGCCAGCCGAAGATCCGCATTCGCGGCGCGTGCAGCCCGAGCACCAGGAGATTCTGCAGGGCGTGCTGGAAATCATGCCGGACGGGTACGGGTTTCTTCGCAAGGACAATTATCTGCAGGGGACCAAGGACGTCTACGTGCCGCCCCAATACATCCGCCGGTTCGGCCTGCGTGAAGGCGACCTTGTCTCCGGTCCCGGCAAGCCTCCGCGTGAGAATGACCGATACCCCGCGATCCTCTATATCAAGGAAGTCAACGGAATGCCGCCGGAGCGGATGGTGCGCCGTCCAACCTTCGACCGTCTGACGCCGATCTACCCTGACGAGCGGTTCCACCTGGAAACCGTTCGCAACGAACTGTCCACCCGCATCATCGACCTGGTGGCGCCGATCGGAAAAGGACAGCGCGGCATGATCGTCTCGCCGCCAAAAGCCGGAAAGACGATCCTGCTCCAGAAAATTGCGAATGCCATCGCGGTGAACAACCCCGAGGCCAAACTGATTGTCCTGCTCATCGACGAGCGTCCGGAAGAAGTCACCGACATGCAGCGCACGATCAACGGCGAAGTGGTGTATTCGACCTTCGACAAGACCCCGGAAAACCATGTAAAGGTCACGGAGCTGGTACTGGTACGCGCGATGCGTCTGGTGGAGCTGAAACAGGACGTGGTCATCCTGCTCGACAGCATGACGCGACTGT
>CAZNGQ010000157.1:0-6446 GCA_964572095.1 uncultured Oscillospiraceae bacterium | reverse complement strand
TCTTCCTTCATCAGGTGGGCGATCATTTCCATGCGCGCCTTGCCGCTGATGTCGAGGCTGTACTGCCGGATCTGCGGCCGGTTCTGCTCGTCTTCGGGAATCGTGACGTCGACGGCATCCTCACGCTGATAGATCCAGGCGATATCCAGGACCTCACGGGACATGGTTGCCGAAAACAGCGACAGCTGGGCCAGGTTTCCGAGACTGTCGAGTATTTTTCTCACGTCGTTGACAAAGCCCATGTCCAGCATACGGTCGGCTTCATCCAATATAGCAGTGTGCACATCGTCGAGATGGATCGAGCCGCGGTCCATATGGTCCATCAGCCGGCCAGGCGTCGCCACGACAATCTGCGGATGCAGGCGCAGGGACTCGAACTGGCGCTGGATGTTCTGGCCGCCATAAATCGTGGCGACCTTGACATAAGGCAGGTGCCTGGCGAAACTACGCATTTCCGTGGAGATCTGCAGCGCGAGTTCGCGTGTCGGGCACAGGATCAGCGCCTGGATGCTTTTTACGTCCGGATCGATATGCTCCAGGATGGGAACCCCGAACGCACAGGTTTTGCCCGTGCCCGTCGGAGCTTTCGCAATGATGTCGTACCATTGGAGCATTGGGGGGATGGTCTGCGCCTGGACCGGTGTGGGTGTCGTGAAACCCATGTCGGCCAGGGCGCGCTTGATCTGGGGCATGATCTTCATTGTTTCAAAGGTGATTTCGTCCATGTAGTCCTTTCAACGTAAAAAAAGGGGAAGGAGTGATCTCCTTCCCGCTTCTTCTCAGTACCTGCCGTAAGATCCGCCCCGGTTCTGGTTGTTCTGCTGCTTCCTTGCCCTGCGGCAATCGGGGCAGCGGGTGGGCTCGTTGTCGAAACCCTTTTCCTTGTAGAACTCCTGCTCACCAACGGTAAAGGTGAACGTGGAACCACAGTCTCTGCAGACGATGTTCTTGTCCGTCATTATAGTATCCTCCTTGTCTCAAAAAGTGGAGAATTTCTCTTAAAAACCTGGTCAATTCTCCGCTTGTGAAACAAAGAGAGATTGTTTGGATTAAGAATCCTCCGTCGAGGTTGGTCGACTGGGTAAGCTTATCACAGAAAATACAGGATAGCAATAGATAACGGTACTTGTTTTGTGGTCCTAACCGGATTGCCCGGCTGCGAGGCCTGCATCGCATGCAATCCGGACCGCTTCGCTGTAGAACCCGGACAGACCTTCAGCCAGCTTGTCGTAAGTGGCCGCAAACCGGGGATCGGCGGCAACCATCTCGCCCAGTCCCCGAAACATTTCCCAGGAGCAGGGGTAGAAGGTTTCGTCGATAAACAGCCTGGCCTGCCTGACGATCTGCTGCACCCGCGGATCTTCCGGCAATGCACCGGATTGGTACAGGACTGCCAGTTCCTGAAGGCTTTCGCCTTGCTTCTTGCTGATTTTTTCCCAGTCTTCCTTCGTGTAGCGGGATGTCCGTTCCTTTGAAACGCGGTAGGCTTCGGTATCGCCCCAGCGTTCGCGGACTTCGGGTTCATGTCTTTTCTGCTCATCCATCATCCGGTCGTAATCGAATCCGTCAAACATTTCCTTTTCCTCCATAGACTGTCCCTCTTCGATCGCTGCCAGTGTCCTGCGTGCCGTCCGCGCCAGTTCGGCGAAGCGCCCCGCCCGCAACTCCAGCATGCCCGCCTGGCGTCGAAGCGCCGTGTTCCTGTCATATTCCGGTGCCTGCATCAGTTGCCGGATTTGCGCCAGCGTGAACTCGAGTTCGCGGTAGAATAAAACCTGCTGCAGTAGAATGACGTCGTCCGGGGTGTACTGCCGATATCCCGTATCCGTCCGGCCGGTCGGACGCAACAGTCCGATCCGGTCGTAATGCCGCAGTGTGCGGGTGGTGACCCCCGCCATTTCCGCCAGTCTGCCGATCGTATGCATGCCGATTCTCCCTCCTGCAGGTGGATGTCCACAGCATATACCTTGACGTTGCGTCAAGGTCAATACCCCCGGGCCTTGCTTTATCCGGATGCTCCTCGTTCGTCTGCGATCGTTGGAGAATGAACAAACGACCCGCCTGCCGGATAACCGGCAAGCGGGTCGCTCGTTCTCCATGAATGGCTCTCCGGATCGGGCGAACCGGAATTACCGCTTCCCGATCATGCTTTCGTTCCACATCGGCAACTTGTCCACGCCCAACAGGTCGGCAACGGTGGCCGCGATGTTGGCCAGCCCGAATTCGTCGGACTCCTTGACGGCATAGGCGTCCTTGTTCGGTGTGTTGTCATAGAACACGCAGGGGACCTTGTTGAGCGTGTGGCTTGTCTTGGCGCGGATGCGCCCGGTCTCGTCCTTGGACGGCGCACCGGTTTTCTTGTTGATTTCGTACATCTCCTCCGCATTGCCGTGATCCGCGGTGATCAGTGCCATGCCGCCGGCCGCGTCGATTGCGGGCAGCAGGCGGGACAAGGCGATGTCCAGCGACTCGACGCCGACCTGGGTGGACTGGAAGATGCCGGTGTGGCCGACCATGTCCCCGTTGGGATAGTTGACACGGATGAACCGGTATTTACCGGAACGGATGCGCGCGATGAGTTCGTCGGTGATCTCCGCCGACTTCATCCAGGGACGCTGCTCGAACGGCACGACATCCGACAGGACCTCGATATAGTCCTCGAATTCGTCACTGAACTTGTTGGTGCGGTTGCCGTTGAAGAAATACGTGACATGCCCGTATTTCTGGGTTTCCGAAATGGCCAGCTGGGTCACGCCGAGCTGGGCGAGGCGCTCTCCAAGGGTGTTCAGGATCTCCGGCGGGGTGACCAGGTACCGGCGGGGTGCCTTCAGGTCGCCGTCGTACTCGAGCATGCCGGCATAGGTGACACGCGGATACCGGACGCGGTCAAACCGATCGAAATCCGCCTGCTCGAACGTGCGGGTCAGCTCCAGCGCACGGTCGCCGCGGAAGTTGAACAGCAACAGGGAATCGCCGTCCTCGACCGTGCCGGCCGGGTGGCCGTCGCGATGGATGACGAACGGGGGCAGGTCCTGGTCGATGACACCCGGGGTTTCCGTTCGGAAGGTCCGGATGGCCTCCGCGGCGGAGGCGAATCCGCGGCCGATGCCGAGCACATGGGTTTTCCATCCCAGCTCGACCATGTTCCAGTTGGCCTCGTAGCGGTCCATCGTGATTTTCATGCGGCCGCCGCCGCTGGCGATGGCGCAGTCGAACGAGTCGGAACGCAGGCTCGCGAGATGCTCCTCAAGCCGGTCGACATACTGCAGTGCCGAGGTCTCGCCGACATCGCGGCCGTCGAGCAGGATGTGGACGCGCGCCTTTGCGACCCCCTCGTCCCTGATCCGCGTGAGCATGGCAAGCAGGTGGTCGATATGCGAGTGGACGTTGCCGTCCGACAGCAGGCCGATAAAATGGAAGCTGCCGCCGGAGGACTTGACGCCGTCGACCAGTTCATGCCAGGCCGCGCTCTCGAAAATGCGGCCGGTCGCCAGGGATTCGTTCACCAGCTTGGCGCCCTGACTGTAAACCTGGCCCGCGCCGATGGCGTTGTGGCCGACCTCCGAGTTGCCCATGTCGTCGTCGGAGGGCAGACCGACCGCGGTACCGTGCGCCTTGAGCGGCAGCATCGGATAGTTGGAGAGGCAGCAGTCCAGCGTGGGTTTATTCGCCGCCGCGACGGCGTTTCCGACCGTTTCACCGGAGAGGCCGACGCCGTCCATGATGACTAGAACGACAGGTCCTTTATAGTTGATGGCCATAATATTTAGCTCCTTTTCCTTGAGAAAGTCGAACGCACCGATGATATCACAGAACCTCCTTCTATGGTATAATACTCGCGGTTCTTACGGGCACTGTCGCCCGTTTCGATTTTTTCATTCATCAGGGTAAAGGAGAAGTCACATGGCGAAACAGAAGAAGTACATGACAATGGACGGCAATACCGCCGCGGCGTACACCTCGTACGCATTCACGGAGGTTGCCGGCATCTTTCCGATAACGCCGTCCTCCCCCATGGCCGACTACACCGACCAGTGGGCGCAGCAGGGGCGCAAGAACATTTTCGGACAGACCGTCAACGTGGTCGAGATGCAGTCGGAGGGCGGCGCCGCCGCCGTCGTGCACGGATCGCTCGCGACCGGCGCGCTGACCACCACCTACACCGCCTCCCAGGGCCTTCTCCTGATGATCCCCAACATGTACAAGATCGCCGGCGAACTGCTGCCCGGCGTTTTCCATGTCACCGCCCGCGCGCTGGCCAGCCACGCGCTGTCCATCTTCGGCGACCACTCCGACGTCATGGCCTGCCGCCAGACCGGCTTTGCGCTGCTGGCCGCCTCGAGCGTCCAGGAAGTCGTGGACATGGCCGCCGTCGCCCATCTCGCCGCGATCAAGGGCCGCGTGCCGTTCATGCATTTCTTCGACGGCTTCCGGACCTCCCACGAGATCCAGAAAGTCGAAGTGCCGGATTATGAGGACCTCAAGGGCCTCGTCGACATGGACGCGGTCGCCGCGTTCCGCGCACGCTCCCTGTCGCCCAACCATCCGACACTCCGCGGCACCGCCCAGAACCCCGACATTTTCTTCCAGGCGCGCGAAGCGTGCAATCCCTTTTACGACGCGCTTCCCGCCGTCGTCGAGCACTACATGGGCGAGATCAGCAAGCTGACCGGCCGTGACTACCAGCTCTTCAACTACTACGGCGCGCCGGACGCGGACCGTGTCATCGTCTGCATGGGTTCCGCCTGCGAAGCCATCGCCGAAACCATCGACTTCCTCAACGCCCGCGGCGAAAAAGTCGGCATGGTCAATGTGCACCTCTACCGTCCGTTCTCTGTCGAGCGTCTGCTGGCCGCCATCCCCGCGACCGCGAAAACGATCGCCGTCCTCGACCGTACCAAGGAACCTGGCGCGCATGGCGAACCCCTGTTCCTCGATGTCGTCGCCGCATTCGCCGGCAAAGCAAACGCGCCGGTCATCGTCGGCGGCCGTTATGGCCTGGGCTCCAAGGACACCACGCCCGACCAGATGCTCGCTGTCTACAAGAACCTCAAGGCCGCCCAGCCCAAGACCAACTTCACGATCGGCATCGTGGATGATGTCACCAACCTGTCGCTGCCCATCGAAGAGACTGCGGACGTTGCCGCCAAGGGAACCGTCGCGGCCCGTTTCTGGGGTCTTGGCGCCGATGGAACCGTCGGTGCGAACAAGAACTCGATCAAGATCATCGGCGACCACACCGACCTGTACGCACAGGCCTACTTCTCCTATGACTCGAAGAAGTCGGGCGGCATCACGATCTCCGACCTGCGGTTCGGCAGCGCCCCCATCCGTTCGACCTACCTGGTCCACAAGGCGGATTTCGTCGCCTGCCACAACCAGTCCTATGTCAACAACTACGACATGCTGGCCGACCTCAAGGCCGGCGGCGTCTTCCTGCTCAACACCCAGTGGAACGCCGAAGAGCTCGAGAAGCACCTGCCCGCGGCCATGAAACGCGCGATCGCCAGGAAGAACGTCCGGTTCTACACGATCGACGCGGTCACCCTGGCCCGCGAGGTCGGGCTCGGCGGACGCATCAACACCGTGTGCCAGGCCGCCTTCTTCAAGCTTGCGCAGATCATCCCGGTCGACGACGCCGTGAAGTACATGAAGCAGGCGATCAAGAAATCCTACGGCTCCAAGGGCGACGAGATCGTCAACATGAACTACGCGGCGGTTGATGCCGGCATCAACGCCGTCAAGGAAGTCACCGTTCCCGCGTCCTGGGCGGATGCCAAGGACGTCGTCGCCGCCAAGAAGAACGTCCCCGACTTCATCCGCGACGTCGTGGAGCCCATGAATGCCCAGAAAGGCGACGACCTCCCGGTCAGCGCGTTCACGGGCCGCGAGGACGGCACGTTCCCGCAGGCCACCAGCAAGTACGAGAAGCGCGGCATCGCGATCGACATCCCGGTCTGGAAACCGGAAAACTGCATCCAGTGCAACCAGTGCTCCTACGTCTGCCCGCACGCGGTCATCCGTCCGTTCCTCCTGACCGAGGAAGAGGCCGCCAAGGCGCCCGCCGGCATGACCCTGCGCAAAGGCATGAAGCCGTATGACGCGTTCCAGTACCGCATCCAGGTCTCGGCCCTCGACTGCACCGGCTGCGGTTCCTGCGTCCAGACCTGCCCCGCCAAGGAAAAGGCGATCACGATGCAGCCCCTCGCCGAAAACATGGAGCAGTCCGACAACTGGGACTTTGTGATCTCCCTGCCCGAGAAGACCAATCCGATGACCAAGGAAACCGTCAAGGGCAGCCAGTTCGAGCGCCCGCTGTTCGAATTCTCCGGCGCCTGCGCCGGGTGCGGCGAGACCCCGTATGTCCGTCTCGTCACCCAGCTGTTCGGCGACCGCATGCAGATCTCCAACGCCACCGGCTGCTCCTCCATCTATGGCGGATCCGC
>CAZNGQ010000156.1:0-6519 GCA_964572095.1 uncultured Oscillospiraceae bacterium | reverse complement strand
GTGTGCCCCAGCATGTTGACCATGAGGTCATCGGAGCGGGCGGTGGCTTTCCAGTTGATCAGCTTGAGCGGATCGTCAAAGTGGTACTCGCGGATGCCCCGGAATTCGAACGGGTCCTCGATCAGGTGGCGGCGCGTGATGAGCTCGCCGTTGATGCGCTCGACCGGGATGTCCAGTTCGCGTTCGGGGACGGGGCGGGGAAAGACGTACAGGCTGACGTCGTTTTTCAGTTGCGAAGCGAGCTTGGCCGAGGCCAGCAGGTCGGAACTGATGAGGTCGATGCTTTTAAAGGTGTAATACCCGCGGCGGCGGCAGAGCACATTGTGGCGGCGCCGGATCTGCTGGAACGCGCCGATGGAAAAGAGCTCCTCGCGGTAGCTGGAGTCCGAGACCGAGGTGAACGGGTCGTCGGGAAAGACCAGGTCGCGGGAGACATGGAACTTGAGCCCCAGCCACGGCAGCGGCAGCAGTTTGCGGCTCGAGACGAGCTCGTCCATGTCGACGCGGTCCCCCTCGTTGACGCGGCGGGCGGAAAACGACAGTTCGGCCGTCAGGCCCTGGTTCCAGTACCGGGCGTACACCGCGCGCTGCAGGTAGAACAGCAGGCCGGACACGAGCAGGATGACGAGGATGACCACGGCTACTTCTCCGTCTTTTCCCAGGCTTCGACCGGAACCGGGACCTGCTCGACGATGGCGTTCAGGATCGCCGGCACGGAG
Source organism: uncultured Oscillospiraceae bacterium (assembly GCA_964572095.1). GTDB lineage: Bacteria > Bacillota > Clostridia > Saccharofermentanales > UBA5734 > JAAYKS01. The sequence goes on along the minus strand of CAZNGQ010000156.1, from coordinate 5,800 downwards.
GCCGACTTGCGCCGGGAGGCGCCGGCCAGCAGGATGCGGTGGGCGAAGACCGGCGCGACCAGTGTGCGGACGTCGTCCGGGGTGACGAACTCGCGGCCGCGGATCGCGGCGAGCACCTGCGCGGCGTGCAGCATCGCGAGGCTGCCGCGGGGGCTGACGCCGAGCGAGACCGACTCCTGGGCGCGGGTCTGCTCGACGATGGCCAGCAGGTAGTCCAGGACGGTATCGTGGACAAAGACGCCCCGGCAGGCTTCCCCGGCTTCCAGCACCGCCGCCCCGTCGCAGACCGGGGCGAGCTCGACAAGCGGATCGTCCTGGATGAACCGGCGCAGGATCTCGCGGCCCTGGTCGCGGGTGGGGTAGCCCATCGAGATCTGCATGAGAAAGCGGTCCATCTGGGCTTCGGGCAGCGGGAACGTGCCTTGCGTCTCGATCGGGTTCTGGGTCGCGATGACAAAAAACGGGGCGCCCGGGATCCGGGTCTCGCCGTCGATGGTCACCTGTTTCTCCTCCATGCACTCCAGCAGGCTGGACTGCGTACGCGGGGTGGCGCGGTTGATCTCGTCGGCCAGCAGGATATTGGTGAAGACCGGGCCGGCGCGGAACGTGAACCGGCCTTCCTGCTGGTTGAAAAAGTGGATGCCGGTCAAGTCGGACGGCAGCAGGTCGGGCGTGAACTGCACACGCCGGAACTCCGCGTCGACCGACCGCGCCAGCGACTTGGCCATCTTGGTCTTGCCGGTGCCGGGCACGTCCTCGAGCAGCACGTGGCCGCCGGCGAACAGCGCCGTGACAACGAGGTCGATGACATCCTCCTTGCCGACGATGACCTTGGCGACGTTGGCTCGGATGGACCCCGCGAGGGCCGCTACGTTCCGGATCTCCATGACTCCGTTCCTCCCTGTGACGTTTGATCTTTACTGATTATAGTACTGTACAACACAGCTTGCACGCTCCAGCGGATGGGCATATTCTGGAGTGATTCAAACCCATGCTTCAGGAAGGAGGCCAACGATCCATGCGTGGCCCCGTTTCACAGGTGATCCGCGCCTTTGGCCTCGCCGGACCGGTAGTCCGGATCCAGGGCAACGTGTACCGCGTCGGCGACTGGATCCTCAAGGAGGAACCGGATCCGGAGGAAGCGCTCTGGCGGTGTGCGATCCAGCCGCTGCTGGTGTCGGACCGGTTCCGGACGCCAACGCCGAGGCGGACCCTCGACGGGGAGTTGCTGTGCGGCAACTGGACCTGCCATTCCTTCGTTTCCGGCAGCGTGGCGAAGAACCCAATAGACGGGGACTTCATCCGGATCCTTGAAGCGGGAACCTTGTTTCACGAGGCGACCGCGAAAATTCCCCGACCGGACTTTCTGGATCGGAGGGACAACATCTGGGCCGCGGCGGATCGGATCGCGTGGGGGGAGGCCGCCTGCGATCCCGATCCCCGGGTCGAGGCGCTGTACCGGAGGCTCGTACGGATTTCGGCGTGTGCGGCCGACCAACCGGCACAGCTGATCCATGGCGACCTGACCGGAAACGTGCTTTTTTCCGACGGCATGCCGCCGGCCGTCATCGACTTTTCCCCGTACTGGAGGCCCCCGCACTATGCCTTCGGCATCGTCCTGGCGGACGCTTTCACGTGCCACGGTGCAACGGAGAGCCTGCTGGACGAAGTGCTTTCGAGATGGGGTGTTTCGCTGGTTCCCGATCTGGCCAAGGGACTGCTGTTCCGACTGGTCGTCGAGATGTCGGCCGGCGGGCAAGAGGATACGGACAGCAGTCGGTTCGACGGATTCGCGCAGCTGGCTGAGCTCCTGGATAACCGAAATCCAGGATAGGAATGAACGGATTTACGTGACATAATACTGGTATTCGTAATTACAGGCACCGGCGCCCCCCTTTTGCCGGCTGGCCGGAAAGGCTCCCATGTCTGCCCGCAAACCCATGACCGACGCGGAGCACAACGCCCGCGCGGAAGCCCAGTACCACCGCATGGTGGACCGGCCCATCCCCCGCACCGTAATCGGGCTCGCGATCCCGACGATCATCAGCATGCTCGTGTCCGCGGCGTACAATATGGCGGACACCTACTTTGTCAGCCAGATCAGCACGAGCGCATCGGGCGCCGTCGGCATCGTGTTCCCGATGATGATGATCATCCAGACCGTCGGCATGACGGTCGGCATGGGCGCGGGCAGCACGATATCACGGCTGCTGGGGCGCAAGGACCCCGGCCAGGCGGAGCGCTTCCTGTCTACGGCGTTCTTTCTGGCGTTGTTCTTCGGCGGCATCCTCGCCGCGATCGGGCTCGGGTTCCCCAACGCGATCCTGCGCCTGCTCGGCGCGACCGACACGATCCTGCCCTACGCGCGGGACTACGCAAGCTATATTTTCATCGGAGCGCCCCTGTTCGCCGGCTCGTTCGTGCTCAACAACACCCTCCGCTCCGAGGGCAACGCGGTGCTCTCCCTGATCGGGATCAGTATCGGCGCGGTCATCAACGTCGGACTGGACCCGATCTTCATCTTTGTCCTCGACATGGGCATCGGCGGCGCCGCGCTGGCGACGGTCATCAGCCAGGTGGTGGGATTCTGCATCCTGATTTCGCACTACGTGTTCCGCCGTGCCGCGCTGCACCTGTCGCCCCGACAGGCCGGTTTTCACTGGCGCATCATCGGCGAGATCCTGCGGATCGGCTCCCCGACGCTTGGCCGTCAGGGCATGGCGAGCATCGGCGTCATCATCCTCAACACGGCCGCCAGCAAGTACGGCGACGTGGCGATCGCGGCGATGACCATCGCGAACCGCGTCACGATGATGGTCTACTCCACGATCATCGGCTTTGGGCAGGGCTTCCAGCCGGTCGTCGGCTACAATTTCGGCGCGGGGCGGCATGACCGGGTCCGGAAAGCCTACTGGTTCAGCATAGTCGTCGGCACGGTCTACATGGCGGCCGCCGCCGCGGTCATCCTGGTCCTTGCGCCGTCGATCCTGGCGTGGTTCCGCGCGGACGACGCCGAGGTCATCCGGCTGGGCGCCCGCGCGCTGCGGTTCCAGGCTTCGGTCTGGGTGCTGCAGGCACTCGTTATCGTGACGAACATGCTGTACCAGGCGACGGGACACGCGTTGCCCGCGTTGATCATGTCGATGTCCCGGCAGGGTTTGTTTTTCATCCCCGCGATCCTGATCCTGACCGCGGTGGCCGGGCTCGAGGGCGTGCTCATTGCACAGCCGGCGGCCGACCTGCTGGCGTTCGTTCTGGGGCTGGCCTATATGGCGCTCTACGTGCGGCGGGGGTTTGGAAGCAGACCGGACTTCAGTTCCGCGCCTGTCGGTAAGCAGGCCGAGGCGCTGGCGGAGATACCGGTGGACGACGCCTAGGGGATAGGGATACAGGCTATGCAGGACCGGATCCGGGAAATTCTCGAACGGATCAAGTCATCCCATCAACGGATCCTCGGCGACAACCTGCTGGGGATCTACGTCCACGGCTCCATTGCGTTCGACTGCTTTCGCTGGGATACCGGCGACATCGACTACCTGGTCGTGGTTCATGAGCCTCCGCCCCTGGCCGACAAGGCCGGACTGGTGGAAGCGCTGCTGGACATCGACCGTGACGCTCCCCCGAAAGGCCTGGAGATGAGCGTCGTGCTGGAGCGGCATTGCCGGGATTTTATCTATCCGACTCCGTTCGAGCTCCATTTTTCCAATCGTCACAAGGAGCGGGCGCGGACGGATCCGACGGGCTATTGCCAGGGGATGCAGGGGACCGACAAGGATCTGGCCGCGCATATGACGGTCACGCGCGCGGTTGGGCTGGTCCTGTGCGGGCCGGCCATCGACTCGGTCTTTGCCCCGGTCCCCCGGGCGGATTTCCTGGACAGCGTCGGGAGCGACATCCGGGACGCGGCCGAAAAGATCGGGGACAACCCGGTCTACGCCATCCTGAACCTGTGCCGCACGCTCGCCTATACCCGCGACGGCCTGATCCTGTCCAAGGAACAGGGCGGCGAGTGGGGGATCCGGAACCTGCCGGCGGAATTCGCGCCGCTCCTCCGGAAAGCGATCGACCAATACCGCGGCATGGACGCAGTCTGGACAGATGCCGACCGGGACGATATGAGGTGTTTTGTCAAATTACTACATTCTTACTCCGCATGTTGATTTTCGTATAAGGCAGCCATCTCGTGTATTCGCCGCTTCATTTCCGAGCGTATCGGCAACGGCTCCAGACACTCGCATCGATCCCCGAAACCGAGAAGAATCTGGTAGTAATAATCATTCTCAATAAAAGGAAACCGAACGATGTAATGCTCGTCACCATCCGGCGAAACGTCTTCAACTGTGCAGTAGTCAAGCACCCTGTCCAGGACCGATGGATGGATGCGGATCTTGATCTCCGTTTGCAACGTTGCCAGAACATCGGCAAAATCCAACTGCGGTTTTGGAGGATCACGCGGCACAAAAGTCTTATTTTCTATCTGCAGGTTTGAGGTGCGGGATAATTTGAAAAGGCGAAAATCATGTCTTATGTGGCAATACCCTTGCCAATACCATTGACTATTTTTCGATACAAGCCGGTACGGCTCGGCCGTTCGCGCGGTTTTATTTCCGTGACGGTCCGCATAGTCAAACGAAAGCAGCCTGCTTTCCTGCAAGGCTGTTTTGATCCTTTCCAGATCGGGTTGCAGATCCCTGTTTCCCATCCACGGACTTAAGTCGATCGATAACTGATTTGCCTTCCATTCAATGTCTCTCGCCCGGTCGGCGGGGATAAAGCTCTTGACTTTCGCCAGGGCGTTGACCAGTTCATCCCCTCGTATCATGTTGGAAAGGCTGGAAAGCCCCATCAGGAGAACGGAAAGGTCGGCACTCGAGAAAACCTTTCGATCCACCTTGTATTCCGGCATGATTTCAAAGCCGCCGCCCACTCCCGATGCCCCGCGAACCGGAATACCCGCCCGGTTGATCGTGTCGATGTCGCGGTAGACTGTGCGGAGTGAAACTTCAAACCGATCGGCCAGCTCCTGCGCGCCGATCCGCTTTTTATCAAGGAGGATCATGATGATGCTGACAAGCCGGTCGACTTTCATCGGATCGTCCCCTTCCAAAACTTCTTCCTGTCATCGTAGAATGTTGCCATACTACTGTCAACAATTGCACGGTAGAATAAAGAAGCAACCAATCAATCCACCTGTCAGGAGGAGACAAGATGCAGCGAAAAGCCTTAGTGGTAATAGACATACAAAATGACATAACGAAGAATTACAGGGAGATTATTGACAATATCAATAAGGCTATTATTTGGGCAGTTGAACATGAGATTCATGTTGTTTATGTAAGGCATGAAAACTTATCAGCCGGTACGCGAACGTTTAAGACCAATACCTATGGGGCTGAATTGGTTTCAGACTTGAAAATCGTGTCAGGGAATATTTTCACAAAATACAAAGAAAACGCATTGAGCAGTGAGGGATTTACGGATTTCATACGTGAACATGAGATCGGTGAGTTCTACCTGACAGGGGCAGACGCAGTTGCCTGCGTGAAATCAACCTGTTACAACCTGCGCAAATTAAACTATAACGTTACGGTCCTGTCCGATTGCGTTACCAGCTATGACAAGAGGAAAATCGAAGAGATGCTACGCTATTACGAGAGCAAAGGCAGCAAAATCAGTACTCTCGATTTATTGTAATGTAATCACATACGCCCCGCCACGCGACTGGTACAGTAGAGTTACTGTATCCAAAAAGGGAGGCCGGCATGGCGTATCTGATCTCGTTCCTGGAAGGCATCATCAC
>CAZNGQ010000155.1:0-6526 GCA_964572095.1 uncultured Oscillospiraceae bacterium | reverse complement strand
CGTTGGCTGTAGCTTACTGCTGCAACTGCAGCTATGATCCGCCGATGCTGATGGTCGGAATCGTGCCGTCCCGCTACTCCTATGACATGGTCAAGGAATCCGGATCGTTTGTCGTCAACCTGCCGGGCAAGGGGAACAAGGCGCTGTTCGACTATCTTGGCAGCAAAAGCCGCCGCGATGGCGACAAACTGACCGTCATCGGCGCAGCGATCAGCGATGCGCTGCAGATCGATGCCCCTGTCCTGGAAGATTGCCCGGTCAACATCGAGTGCGTCGTGGTCGACTCCATCCGGACGGGATCCCACGAGATGTTTGTCGGTAAGATCCTGTACGTTCATGCGGACGCCTCCCTGGTCAAAGAGGACGGAAGCATCGATTTCAGCAAGGCGGATTTGCTCTAGGCTACACCTGCGCCTCCGCGCGAGCGTAGATCCCCTTCTTGTCCTCGTGAGTGAGCAGCCGATCGGAAAAGAACGCAATGATCGCGATGCCGAACACGTCCAGCACCAGTCGGATCAGCGTGAATTTCAACCCCATCGCGGACGCCTCGAACAGCAGCAGCGGGATCTTGGTCGTCGACCACGCCCCGAGCATGATGAATACGTTGAGCGGCCGGCTGCCCTTGCGCAGCAGCACCCCCGCCACCGGGAAGGCCGCATACAGCGGGCCGGCCGCGGCGGATCCGATGAAGTAGGCTATCAGGATGCCGACGAGCCCGGATTTCTCCCCCATGTACTTGACCATGGTTTCCCGTTTGACCCAGACGTCCAGCAGGCCGAGCAGGATGAAGATCGGCGGCAGGACGGAAAGCATCTCAATCAAGTTTTTCCAGGTCAGCTCGAAAGACCTGGCTCCGATGTCCGGGCGGATCACGAGCAGCGCCAGATTGATGGCCAGGATCAGCAGGAAGAGCCGGTATTTTTTCAACAGACTTTTGATGCCGGGCTGCGGAGCCGGCTGGGCGGGCATGGCCGCTCCGGCTGGTTTCATTTCCTTGTTCATAAAAGCACCCCCATGACCAGCGCAACAACGAGCGAGAACACATAGGCACCGACGTTGCGGATGATCGCCGCCTTCTTGCCGAAATACCGGAACTCGACCGGCAGCGTCACGATCCCGACCATCATCAGGGTCGACACGAACGCCGCGATCTGCATGTACCCCGCGCCGCTTTCCAGCAGGGCAGCCGCGAGAGGAAAGGCGACGAATGCGGGAACCAGCGTGATCGACCCGATCAGCGAGGCGACGAGTACGCCGATCCAACCGGATCCGCTGCCGAGCAGGCCCGAAATCTGCTGTGGTGTCAGGATCGCTAGCATCATGCCGATGAGGAGCAGGATGACCGAGAACTGGGGCAGGATGTTCTCGAACGATTTCCATGCCTTTTTCAAGGCCATCCGAGTTTTTTGCCTGCTCTTGACCAGCGAGACGGTCAGTCCCGCTGCCATCAGGACATACAGCGCAATTGTCATGGGCTCTCCCTCCGGTAACTAATTAGGAAAAGGGCTAAGCCGTATGATACCGGAACGTGGGCCGGTCCACCTGTGACCCAGGTCACAAACGACTGATCCCGTGAAGCCCGATATGAGACCGAAACATAGACAGGCTCCTCCGAGACAGATTGGAGTAATGCAACCTGTCGTTGATCGGAAGAGCCTGTCCATGGGGGGAGGAGGTCTGTCAGGTACGGTCAGGTATGTCCGCCGCAGTCGCCACTGTGGGCGTGCTCGTGGCACGTGGACCCATCTGAAGCCAGTTTGCCGGCCATGTAATCCTTAACCGTCTGAAGCGCGTCGCCGGCAGCTCCGGTGATCACCTGTATGCCGGCGTCATTGAACAGTTCAATCGCACCGCCGCCCATGCCGCCCGCAATGACGGCCGCCGCGCCGGCTTCCCGGACCAGACGGGGGAGCAGGCCGGGCTGGTGTCCGGGATTTGGGAGGAAAGTCTTGCCCAGGATCGTACCCGCCTCCGCGTCGTAGATGATAAACCCATCACAATGCCCAAAATGCTGGGAGACTTGATTGCCTTCAGCGGCAACGGCGATTCTCATTTTGATGCTCCTTCCAGCGCTTTCTCCAGCGCTTCGATCGTGTCGTCGAGGTCATGCCGGTCATACTGCTCGATCCGGCCCTCATCGCAAAGTGCGGCTACGCCCGGATGGACCGGGATCCGGCCGATCAGGGGGATGCCCATGCCGATGGCGACTTCCTCCGCCTTGCTCTTGCCGAACAGCTCGATCCGGCGCCCGCAGTCCGGGCAGACCGCGTAGCTCATGTTCTCGATGATGCCCAGTACGGGAATGCCCATCATGCCGGCCATCCGATAGGCCTTGCGCACGATGGTCGTCACGAGGTCCTGCGGGGATGTCACGATCAGGATGCCGTCCAGCGGAATGGACTGGAACACGGTCAGCGGCACGTCGCCGGTACCGGGCGGCATATCGATGAACATGCGGTCCAGGTCGCCCCAGATGACGTCAGAATAAAACTGCTTGACCGTACCAGCGATGAGCGGTCCGCGCCACACAACCGGGGAATCGTTGTCCTCGAGCAGCAGGTTGATGGACATGACCCGGATACCGGATTCGGTCAGGACCGGGAACATGCCGCCGTCGGCGCCCTCCGGGCGCACGCCCTCGACGCCGAAGATACGCGGGATCGAGGGACCGGTCACATCCGCGTCCAGGATGCCGACCTTAAGCCCGCGCCGGCGGCTGAGGACCGCCAGCAGCGCGGCGACAAGGGATTTGCCCACGCCGCCTTTGCCGCTGACGATGGCGATGGTCTGGCCGATGCTGTTCAGGGGATTGGGCTCCAGCCGGAAAGGATCCGAACCGGATTCCGGATTTACAGGTTTTTCACTCATAGCGACTCCTTCCAAGGGACAAACGATAAGACTGCTTTCATTATAATGGGCATTCGTCCATAAAGCCACCCTGCAATTGATAAAAAAAACTCCCCCGCGAGGAGGAGTCAGTGGTTTGTCGGGATAGGATCTGGTCATTACCCGTCGGCATGCCCGCCGCCGTATCGGCACTGTCCGCGCCGGCAGCGCCTTCCGCCGGCCTCCGGCTGGCAGCCCGCCGCTACGGCGCCGCAACCCGGACAGGTGACCGCGCCCTGTTGGGAGTGTCCCATTCGCTCGAATGGCTCGATCCATTCGCGGCCGCAGCTGGCGCACCGGACGTCGCAGAGATTCTGGGTGAAATGTCCGCCCTCGATCTGGAGTGCCTTGCCGTTGATAAGGCTGTCTGCCACTTTTTCCCGGGCGGCGCCCAGAATCCGCTGGAAGGTGGGCCGGGAGACCTCCATGCGCAAGGCGCAGGCCTCCTGCTCCAACCCTTCGAGGTCCTTGAGACGCAGCGCTTCCAGCTCTTCGAGCTTCAACACGTTCTCTGCGATGCCGGACGAATCGGCATCCGCGGGGGCGAAACGCAGAACGGTCGGCAGATTGTCGATTTTTCTCCATTTTACGGGTCTGGCCACTGGATTTGTCTCCTTTTATGTCAGGGCGGGACGATATCAGATCCATTGTAACACGAAACCGAACACATCAATTGGAGCGCCATTTCTCCAGGGAAATACGCGAAACAGCATTGACGAAGACGGGCGATGTGGAATACCATACCAGACAAAGGACGGCTGCAGCCGATCCGCATTCGGCAGAAGCCGTACCGGTTCCAGCCACCGATAATCCCATAACCGTGCCATGAAGGTACCGCGTTCTCACAGAGAAAGGGCCTTCATTTTTTATGTTTAAGGAGTGTGCCTCATGAACCAGTCGACAAGAAAACTCACTCTTTCCGGACTGTTTCTGGCTCTGGGACTGTTCCTCCCGTTTCTCACCGCGCAGATTCCGGAAATCGGCAGCCGCCTGCTGCCCATGCATCTCCCGGTCCTGCTCTGCGGTTTTGCGTGCGGCTGGCCGTACGGACTGGCCATCGGCTTCCTTACGCCGATTCTCCGCAGCCTGCTGTTCGGGATGCCTCCACTGGTCCCGACCGCCATCGCCATGGCGTTCGAGCTGGCGGCCTACGGATGCCTGACCGGTCTGCTCTACCGCCTGTTTCCGAAGAAAACGCCCTATATCTATGTCACATTGGTCTTGTCCATGCTCCTCGGCCGTGTCGTCTGGGGTCTGGCGAGCCTCCTGGTCTATTCTGCGGCGGGTTCGGCATTCAGCTGGCAGCTCTTCATGACCGCGGGGTTCGTCAATGCCGTCCCGGGGATCATCCTCCAGCTCCTGCTCGTTCCCGTACTGGTCGTCGCGCTCCGGAAGGCCCGGCTCATCGACCCGGGCCTCTGAATTCTGTCCGGTGTGTTGTAGATGGGTGAACCCGTCTATAGTTACGACCGGGTCAAGTCACCTTGTCGTCCGGCTCGATCCGGCAGGTCTCCGTGAACCCGGCGGGAGGCACACCAAGGGCGGACCCCAACCGGGCCCAATAGTTCACTTGCGCGCCTGTACTGGCTAGGATGATGATCTCTCGCTCGTTGAACGCGCCCCGGAGCGAGTGGATGAATTCAACTGGAAAATCCAACGGCGACCGGGATATCAGCCGGGCGTATTCCACCGCCAGCTTTTCCCTGGCGGTCATGGACTCGATGTCTGACAGGTCGGCTTCATCCCGCATCGCGGCATATTCCGGACTGGTGATGCCGTGTTTTCCATACTCAAAGGAGTTCATGTCGATGCAAAACGGGCAGGACGCGGAGTACGAAGCCTGTATGCGGACAAGCTTCAGCATCCGTTCACTGATGGTTTTGTCATGATGGGCGACCAGGGATTCCATCATGGCGGAACCCAGTGCCGCCTTGGGATACCATGCCAGAAGCCGGGCGATCAGGAGGTCCCTGCCGGTGGCTTTACGCGACACCCAGATGCCGAACTGCAGCAACAAAGGTATCCGCCGGGGCGGTTCGATAAACCCGCCCACGCTACTTCTTCTTGCTGGTGTCGATTTTGAACAGGATGTACAGCGGACAGACGCCCACCACAGCCGTCGCGACCAGCACGATTCCCAGGATGCCGAGATACTTCCAGCCGTTGTCCACCAGGAACAGGAGACTGAACAATCCCAACCCCACGACGAGACGGATGATCCGATCGATTTGACCCATGTTTTTCATAATGACACCTCGCTAATATCATCATATCCCTAAATGAAATCGGCATCTGTAATCCAATCACCGTCAGATAGGTGCCTGCGCTTCCGGCGCCAGATACACCAGCGCCCCGCCCTCGTCGGTCGTCTCGTACCACAGCCGAAAGTCGACGAGGTCCGACTTGTCGCCGTCATAGATCCGGACCTCCGCGCGATCCCGCTCCGCATCGGTTTCCAGCGCGACGATCGTCACCCAGTGCCATTCCTCGAGGTTGCCGACCCCGCCGCTCGACAAGTTCAGGAACGCGACCGGGCTGTCCCGCTCCAGTCCGTCGACGATGAAATCGACTACCGAGGCGCGGTCCGGTCGAAGCCCGCGGTCCGCCGGGATGTCGAGCGAGCGGCAGCCCGGCTGGAACCCGTAAACGCGGGAAAAGCTCCGGATCCCCTCGCAGAATTGTTCACTCAGATAGATGCCGTCCGGGGTGGGTGTGACATGGTTCCACACCGTTTCCATGAGAGGCAGGCAGTCTTTTCTTTCAAAAACCGACATCGGCAGGGTAATCCGTCCGGCCTTCTGGTGGTAGAGCAGCAGCGTCGCGGCGGTGCTGGGGGCACACCCGGACAGGCGCTGCCACTCGGTCCTGAACCAGTTCTGGTCGCAGCCGAAATACTCCCCGCCGGTGCCTCCCGGCTGGTGGATGTTTTCGGGGTGACGCAGGGTGTAAATCCGTGGTTCCATAAAGTCCCCTTATGGGCGAACCTTCTCGATGGCGGTCCGCAGGGTCTTCTCACTGATGCCGCCGATGTAGTAGTCCGAGATTCCGCCGTCCGCGTCGATGATGTACGTGCTCGGAATGGAAGAGATGCCGTACCGCGTGGCCGCGTTCAGCTTGGTGTCAAAGTAGACGGGAAACGTGAACCCCTGCTGGTCGACATACTGCTGGCCTTTGGCCTGGGTCTCCTGCTGCCCGTCCGTCAGGTCTACCATCATAAAGACGACGTCTTCCTTTACCGTACCATAGATTTTCTCAAAACCCGGCATTTCGCTCTTGCAGGGCGGGCACCAGGACGCCCAGAAATTCAGCACCACGGGGCGGCCGATGAAATCCGACAGCTTGACCGCCTTGCCCTGGGCGTCATAGACGGTGAAGTCCGGCGCTTTCTCCCGTGCGGCTGTGGTTCCGGCAGGATCCGTCTTGGGGCTGTCCGGGGTGTAGGAGCCGGACAGCGCGTTGTAGGCGAAAACCGCCACTGTCAGGAACAGGGCGAAAACGAGGATTCCGAGGATGGTCTTGTGTGATTTTTTCATATGCAACTCCTCATGCGTGAATGACACTCAGAACGTGAGCAGGGCCAGGAAGCGGCCCATCAGGCCGGTGGCCATCATCAGGCCGACGACCACGAGCAGGCCGCCGG
>CAZNGQ010000154.1:0-6555 GCA_964572095.1 uncultured Oscillospiraceae bacterium | reverse complement strand
TCCTTTGCGTGGGAACTTGTTACGGAAGTGCTCGAGCTTCCGCCGGACCGGCTGCATGCCTCGGTCTACCTGGAGGACGACGAGGCCCACGGGATCTGGCGCAATGACATCGGCCTCCCGCCCGACCATGTCGTCCGACTGGGCAAGGAAGACAATTTCTGGGAGCACGGCACCGGCCCGTGCGGACCCAGTTCGGAGATCTATTTCGACCGCGGCCCGGAAAAGGGCTGCGGCAAGCCCGACTGCAGAGTCGGGTGCGACTGCGACCGCTATGTCGAGTTCTGGAACCTCGTATTCACCCAGTTCAACAGGGAAGAGGACGGAACCTACACGCCGCTGGCCAAGCGCAACATCGACACAGGCGGCGGTCTGGAGCGTTTCGCCTGCATCATGCAGGAGGTTGACAGCCTTTTCGAGGTCGACACCATCCGGGCCATTCTCGAACGGGTATGTGAAATCGCCGGGATCGTGTATGGCGCCGATCCGAAGGCGGACATGGCCATCCGCGTGATCACCGATCACATCCGCAGCTCGTCGTTCATGATCGCCGACGGCATCCTGCCATCCAACGAAGGCCGCGGATACATCGAACGCCGGCTGATCCGCAGAGCCGCGCGGTTCGGCCGCCTGCTCGGGATTGAAGGGACATTCCTGCACCGGATCGTCGACACGGTCATCCGGGAGTCGGGCGGAGCTTATCCTGAACTGGTTCAAAAGAGCGACACGCTCCGTACGGTCATCCGCATCGAGGAGGAGCGCTTTGCCGAGACCATCCAGGCCGGTTCCGCCGTTTTGGAACGCCTGATCGGCGAGACCCGGACCGCCGGTTCGAGCACCATCCCCGGCGACGCCGCTTTCCAGCTGCACGACACCTACGGATTTCCGCTGGACCTCACGCGCGAAATCGCGGAGGAACAGGGAATGGCCGTCGATGAGGCCGGCTTCTCGCAGGCGATGCTTCGACAAAAGGAGATGGCCCGCGCCGCGCTTCGTGCGAAGACCACCTCCGCCTGGACCGGTTCCAACTGGCTCGATACGGCGGGCGACATCCCGCCAACCCGGTTCTCCGGGTATGAGCGCCTTGACGACGAGGGGCAGGTCCTCCTGCTGGTATGCCTGACCGCGGAAACCGACGGAAAGACCATCGCAGCCGAGGCTGAGGCCGGTCAGGATGTGCTGGTCGTCACGGACCGCAGTCCATTCTATGCGGAGTCCGGCGGCCAGGCCGGAGACCAGGGCGTCATCCAGGGGGACGGCCTGACGATCCGCGTGACCGACACCCGTAAAACGGGCGAAGGGATCTACCTGCACGAAGGCCGCATTGAAAACGGTACCGTGCATGCCGGCGACACGGTCTTTCTCGAGGTCGACCGGGCCCGCCGGCTGGCGACCGCGCGAAATCATACGGCGACCCATCTGCTTCACAAGGCGCTGCGTCAGGTTCTGGGCGACCATGTCGCGCAGGCCGGATCCTCCGTGAATCCGGAGCGTCTCCGGTTCGACTTCAGCCATTTCCAGCCATTGACCGCGGACGAGCGCAGGGAGGTCGAACGGCTGGTCAACGACGCGATCCTGCTGGACCTGCCGGTCCAGACCGACACCCTGACGCTGGCCGAGGCCCAGCGCACCGGCGCAATGGCCCTGTTTGAGGACAAATACGGGGATCGCGTGCGTGTTGTACGCATCGGCGACTACAGCAAGGAACTCTGCGGCGGCACCCATTTGCGCGACTCGTCGCAGGCCTGCCTGTTCCGGATCGTTTCGGAAGGGGGCGTCGCATCGGGCGTTCGGCGGATCGAGGCGGTCACCGGCGGAGCGGCCATTGCGGCCGTCACGGAAGAGGCGGAGATCTTGTCCCAGGCGTCCGCGCTGCTCAAGACCTCCCCGGCGGAGCTGCCCAAACGGATCGACACGCTCCAGTCGGACAGCCGCGCCCTCGAAAAGCGGCTCGCCGAACAGGAGGCTGCCGCGATCGGAGCGACCGCCGACCGACTGGCGGACCAGGCGGAGTCCGCCGGGCCGTTCAAGCTGGTGGTCGCGTCCGTCGAAACGCCGGACGCGGACGCGATGCGCCGCATGGCGGACCGTATCCGCGACCGGATCGTCAGCGGCGTCGTCTTCCTGGCATCCGTCTCCCAAGGGAAGATCCTGTTTGTCGCCATGTCCACACCGGACGCGGTCAAGGCCGGCGTGCTGGCCGGCAATCTGGTGCGCGACGCGGCCAAGGCGACCGGCGGCGGCGGCGGCGGCCGGCCCGACATGGCCCAGGCCGGCGGGCGCGACATCGCGCAGCTGGAGGCTGCGCTGGAAGACGCCGCGGCAAAGATACGGCAGCAACTGGCCTGACACGTGGAGGATGGATGATGGAAGACTGCATTTTCTGTAAAATCGTCTCGGGCACGATCCCTTCGGATGTCGTTTACGAGGATGACCGATTCATCGCGATCCGCGATATCCACCCGCAGGCACCGGTCCATGTCCTGATCCTGCCACGCCTGCATTGGCCGGACCTGCTCGCCTTTGCCGCCGACCCCGGCGGAGCGGAGACCGCCAGGGCCTTGCCCGCAGCGATCGCAGGGGTTGCGCGCGCGTGCGGAGTCGACGGAAACGGCTTCCGGCTTGTCGCGAACCACGGCCGTGATGGCGGCCAGTCCGTATCCCACGTGCATTTCCACCTGCTTGGCGGGGTCTTCCTCGGCGAACGGATTCACTGAACGCATGGATCGGTTCTTGGACCGGCGGTTGACGCATCCGTACCACAGCGGTTATAATACTTTTGCCGTTGACCGATGATCGCTTATGCGCTTGTCGGGAGGCGATTTCACCGGAGAGGGGAGGGAGAAAAGTGTCGGAAGTCCGAGTAAAGGAAAACGAATCCCTTGACAGTGCGCTCAGAAGGTTCAAACGTTCATGCGCCCGCTCCGGTGTGCTTGCTGAAGTCAGAAAACGCGAGCATTACGAAAAGCCCAGCGTCAAGCGCAAGAAGAAGTCAGAAGCAGCCAGAAAGCGTAAGCGCTAACCGGGATCCCGGTCTGTATGGTAGCGGAAAAAGCCTGGAATCCTTCCGGATCCCGGGCTTTTTTGCATCCAGGCGTCCTCTGCGCGGACTGGACAAAGCGTAACAAATACAACCGGTTGCCGTCCGGAAAATGCTATAATGAATGGATTATAAATGTCGGCCAACCAGCCGCAGCGAGGTACCCTTTGGCATTATTGGTGAAGAAGGACTGGAAAGTCGCGGAGAAGCCGTTCGGCGATGGGGAAGGAGATTCCCTTGTCGTCCGCCTTCTGAACTCGCGCGGGATATCCGGCGTGGAGCAGATGGACGCTTTCCTGCATCCCTCCGAGGACGGGTTTCTGGATCCGTTTCTTTTGAGCGGGATGGACGCGGCCGTGGACACGGTTCTCGCCCATGTCCGAGCGGGCGGCCGGATCATGGTCCACGGGGACTATGATGTCGACGGCATCACCGCCACGGCTACGGTCACTTCTTTTTTGCGGCGAATCGGCGCGGACTGCTTTTTCTACATTCCGGACCGGGTCACGGAGGGGTACGGGTTGTCCGAGACCGGGATCGACGCGGCGGCGGATGCAAAATGCTCTCTGGTCATCACGGTCGACTGCGGCATCTCGGGTTCGACGGAAATCACGAGGCTGCTCTCCAGGGGGATTGAAACCGTCGTAACGGACCACCATGAGTGCAAAGAAGGACTCCCGGCGGATGCCAGGGCCATTGTGAATCCGCGCCGGGAGGGGGAGACCTATCCGTTCTCTGGACTGGCCGGCGCGGGAGTCGCGTTCAAACTGGTCCATGCGCTTTGCATCCGCCTCGGCCGGGGCGATGAGTGGCGGGATTATCTCGGTTTCGCGGCTTTGGGAACGATGGCGGATGTCATGCCGCTGGTTGGCGAGAACCGGGTTCTGGTCCATTTTGGCATTCAGAGCATCCAGCGTCAGGACAACCTCGGCATCACCACCATGCTTCGCTACATCAACATGTGCAACAAGCCGGTGACCTCCGCCATGATCGGGTTCACGCTCGCCCCCCGGCTCAACGCCGCCGGGCGCATGGGGGACGCCACGCGCGCGGTCGAACTCCTGCTGACCCAGGACCCGGCGGTTGCCGATCCGCTTGCGCAGGCCCTCTGCGCGGACAACCAGAAGAGGAAGGACGTGGAGAACGCGATCATCCTCGAGGCGTGCAGGATCATCGACGAATCGTTCGACTTCTCCAGCGGGAATGTGATCGTCGTCCATAAGGAAGGCTGGCACCAGGGCATCATCGGTATCGTTGCGTCGCGCCTGGCGGAAATGTTCTGCCGGCCGGCCATCGTGTTGGCGGGGGAGGACGGCGTGTACCGCGGATCCTCCCGGTCGTTCGGCGATTTCAACATGCTTGGCGCCGTCACGGCCGCCTCGGCCCACATCATCAAGTTCGGCGGGCATCGCAAGGCCTGCGGCATGATGGTGGCGGCGAGCGAGCTGGAGGGTTTCAAACGCGAGGTCAATGCCTACGCATCCGTCAATCTCGATCCGGAGCACAGCAGGCATGCCGTACACATCGACATGCCGCTCGACCTGACGATGGTGACCGAGCGCAACGCGCGCGACATCTCCGTACTCTCTCCGTTCGGCGAAGGCAACCGCGAACCGGTATTCATGACGGAGAACCTGACGGTCAAGGAGATGTGGATGCTGGGTAACGGCCATCACCTGAAACTCCTGCTCACCGGTCCGGGCGCCAGCCAGCCCGTTGCGGCGATCGGGTTCGGGATGGACATCTTCGATGGGCTGATCGGTCCCGGGGACCGGGTCGATGTGGCCTACTCGCTGGACATCAACAGCTGGAACGGACAGGAGAACCTGCAGCTCAAGATCCGCGACATCCGACCGGCCGGCGAAGCGGACGAGCCGGCCATCGACGACCGCCTGGCCGATGCCGACCGGGCCAGCCGGGTCCGCACCGAGCCGATCGAGAGCGTGGCATCCAGGCTGGGCCTGGACCTTGCCGAACTGCTGCCGCAAAAGAACGAATTCACGTCTGTCTACCAGTACATCAAGGCGAATTTCAGCCAGGATCCCCTTCTGTGCGACCTGACGCTCCTGGCGCGGAAAATCTCGCGCAGTTATCAGCTGAACCTGAACTGGTTCCGGCTGTCGCGCATCCTGGAAGTGTTCGACGAAGCCGCGCTGATCCACCAGCAGATACTCGGAACCGAGCGCAGGCACATCACCGTCCTGCCGGTGGAAGGCAAGACCAGCCTCTGCAACTTCGCCTCCTACCGGTACCTGCTGAACGCCAAGGGAAGGTGCTGACACCATGGACGGAGAAACCCGCGCCGATCTCCGCAACGAACTGAACATCATCCTGCGGCGGTATCGCGCCTATGCCAGGACCGACGAGTCCGAACGGATCGTGCGCGCTTTCGAATTCATGCTCAACGCGCACGAAGGGCAGATGCGCGCGACCGGCGAACCTTACGCGATCCATCCGCTCGCCGTCGCCCTGATCCTGACCGAACTGGAGGTCGATGCGGGAACGCTCGTGGCCGCCCTGCTCCACGATACGGTCGAGGACACCGGCATCACCATCGAGTTCCTCGCTTCGGAATTCGGGGACGAGATCGCCGAACTGGTGGACGGCGTCACCAAACTCGACCGGCTTGCCTTTTCATCGAAAGAGGAACTGCAGGCGGAAAATTTCCGCAAGATGCTGCTTGCGATGGCGCGCGACATCCGGGTCGTCCTGATCAAGCTGGCGGACCGGCTTCACAACATGCGGACCATGAAACACCTTTCTCCGGACAGGCAAATGGCCAAGGCCAGGGAAACCCTGGATATCTATGCCCCCCTCGCGCACCGTCTCGGCATCTACAAGTGGAAATGGGAACTGGAGGACCTGTGCCTCCGGTATATCGACCGCGACGCGTTCTATGAGCTGGTTGGGTCGATCTCCCAAAAACGGTCCGAGCGCGAGCACCATATCTCCCAGATCATCACCGAGTTGAAAGACGTCATCGAACGCATGGGCATCCATTGCGAAATCGAGGGCCGGCCGAAGCATTTCTACAGCATCTACCGGAAAATGAACCAGCAGAGCAAGAATCTCGACCAGATCTACGACCTGTTCGCCGCGCGCATCATCGTGGATTCGGTCGCCGACTGCTATTCGGTCCTGGGAGCCGTCCACGAGCTGTATCGCCCGATTCCCGGACGGTTCAAGGACTACATCGCCATGCCCAAGCCCAATATGTACCAGTCGCTCCATACGACGGTCATCGGGCCCAAGGGCATGCCGTTCGAGGTCCAGATCCGCACGTTCGCCATGCACCGTACCGCGGAATACGGCATCGCGGCCCACTGGAAATACAAGGAAGACGATAAAAAGAAAACGTCGACCGCCGAGACCGACCTGGACGAGAAAATGGCCTGGCTCCGCCAGCTGCTCGACTGGCAGAAAGATATGCGGGACGCTGGCGAATACATGGAGTCCCTCAAGAACGGACTCATCGCGGAAGAGGTCTTCGTCTTTACCCCCAAGGGGGATGTCGTCGC
>CAZNGQ010000153.1:0-6569 GCA_964572095.1 uncultured Oscillospiraceae bacterium | reverse complement strand
ACCCGGTTTACACACCGCCGCCCGCCCGTTCCCATTCTTCCCGAAGCATCGCGTAGACACAGTCGTCGACCCATTCCCTGTCGATCCGGCGGCTCTGGATGAACCGGGCTTCCATACGGAAGCCGATGCGCTCCATCAGGCGGATGGAACGGGCGTTCTCCGGGTCGATCGTAACCGTCACCCGGTGCTGTCCCAGATCCGAAAACAGGTATCGCAGAAGCGCGCCGACCCCCTCGGTGGCGTACCCCTGGCCGAGGTGCTCCGGGGAAAGCGTATAGCCGATCTCGGCCTGCTGCCCGTCGGATAAAAAATGGATCCACAGGTTTCCGATCAGCGTCCCGTCCTTGAGACAGACCGTGAGGGCATGCCAACTGTCGGGAACGCCGGGTTCGACCGGTTTCGTCAGGGAGAAAACGTTGCCATCCCGGATTTGCCGCGGTTGCCTGGATTGATGGGTAAAGCCTTCCGGCATCGATCGGAACCGGTCGAAATCCTCCCGGTCGCGGTTTTCCAGCCTGCGGATGACCAGTCTCGGGGTTTCGAGTCGAAGTACGTTTTCCATCGTCCACACTCCCTTCCAATCCAACGGAGCTGTCACGACAAGAGTCCTGTCCCTCTCCAGAATAGCACGTTGCGGCGGAAGCGGACGATAGGGCGGCTATTCTGCCGGAACCGTCCGGGCGGCTTCCCGCGCTTTCTCGATCAGGCGGGCCAGAAGGCGGGCGGAGGCATGGTTCAAGTGGACGCCGTCCACCGTCATAAAGAGCCCGCGGCTTTTCGCGACGCGCTCGGTAAACGGCAGCAGGGCGGTCCAGAACGCGTCCCGGATCGCTTTCGTCGGATCCTCGGAAAGCAGGTAGGGATTGTGTCCGCCGTGCTTCAGGATGCGCCGTTTTTGAAAGGTCTTGAAGTCGACGAATGCGATGCCGCGCTCCTCGCAGATACGCCGGATGATCCGGTTGTACTCGTCCGCCCGCAGGTTCAGCTCACTGTCCACATCCTCGCCGATGCAGGGCATGTTGAACACGGTCGCGATCTTGCCCGAAGCGGCCACCTGGTCCATCAGGAAGGTGTAGGCCCGCTCAAACGATTCGATGTCCCGCAGGATCACCTTGCCTCCGCGGACCATCAGGTCGACAGCCAGTTTCCAAGGCTCTGACCGGTTTTCCATATAGGGCAGCAGCAGGTCGTTCGTTCCGATCCCGATGATGAACTCCCGGTTCTCCGGCTCCGCAAGGCACGGCAGGATGCGTTCCGTCATCCCGGTCAGCGTGTCGCCGCCGATCCCGTGGTTCTTGTACTGTTCCTTGTCCTGAAAATATTTGATGAAAGGGACGCCGGGCGGGCCGAACGTCAGGCTGTCGCCAAAGCAGAGCACCGGTCCGCAGTCTTCCCGTGGCTGATCCGTCATGCAGGTCCCTCCGTATGAAATCAGGCTTCGATCTGTCTTTGCAATGTCCGTGCTTATTGTACCCTTGTCCCCTGCCGCAAACCACTCCAGTCGCCGGACGGAAAAGGGGATCCCGTCCGTGACGGAACCCCCCCGGGGAAACGGTTGCGAAAAATCCAGGTCAGTCCGCCTTGCGTTTTGGCGGCTTGATGAGCGATACGATGACAAAACCGATGACCGCTGCCACGGCGGCGATCGTGAACGCCGTGCCGTAAGCCTTGGCCGCGCTGAACCAGGCGACGGTATAGGAGGAAGCGACGGCGCCGATCCCGAATCCGATCAGGAGCATGCCGTAGATCGTCGCGACATGTTTCGCGCCCCAATAATCCGCGGTCAGTGCCGGGAATACACCGAGGAATCCCCCGTACGAGAAACCGATCGCGGCGATGAACGCAAGCATCAGGTACGATTTGGCGAACGAGACGCCGACGATCGAGGCCGCGGCGATCACCAGCAGGATCAGGATCGTCCGCCGGCGTCCCAGCCGGTCCGAGGCCCATCCCCAGAACAGCCGGCCGAATGAGTTGAACCCGGTGATGATCATGACGCCGGCGACCGCCGCCTGCTTCGACAGGCCGCTGTCCGGCTGCAGGCCAAGGATCTTGGCCATGGGGATCATCATGGAACCCGCGGCGGTCGCGCACATGAACGCGATGCCCAGAATGTAGAACTGCGGTGTCTTCAGCGCTTCTTTCGCGGTAAAGCTCTGGGCGATGATGCCGTCTTTGGGCGCGGGTGGCGTCCATCCGTCCGGCCGGAATCCTTCCGGCGGGTTTTTGATGAAAAAGGATCCGAGAAAGCACACGACCACAAACAGGATGCCGAACAGGGCAAACGCCGTGAGAACGCCGTTCGCGCGGATCAGGGCCTCGGCGACCGGGGTGAAGATCAGCCCGCCGAATCCGAGTGCCGACACGATGATGCCGGTGACGAGCCCGCGTTTATCCGGAAACCATTTCTGGCAGCAGGCGATCGTGGTCGTATAGGCCATGCCCATCCCGAAGCCGCCCAGGACCCCATACGTCAGCCACAGGACCCAGGGGGTGGATTCCGTGGTGAACTGTGCGAGAAAGAACCCGCTGCCCAGGACCAGGCCTGCCGCCGCGATGATCGTCCGCATGCTGTAGCGGGTGGCCAGCCGGCCGCCGACCGTGCTGCCGATGGCAAGCACGCCGATCAGCAGGGCGTACGCCAGCGTGCCGTGCGTGGCCGGCCAGTTGAACAGGGCATTGGGGGTGGATTTGCCGATGATCAGATAGGATTGGAAAATGCTCCAGATGTACGCGGTTCCCAGGCAGAGCTGGATCGAGATGCTTGCGATGACCGGAATCCAGCGGTTCGTTCTGACGGCCGCGGCCGTCGTTGCGACATGGTCCATGAATCGTGCTCCTTCGCTTTTTTGGTAGGTATTGAGATTCTACCTGCAAAGCGGGAAACAGGGAAATGCCGGACGGCAGGATTCATTCAGTAATCCGCAGGTTGCCTGTGGAGTTGCCGGCTCACGTGCCGTCAGCCTGTCTCGGCGTCGTTGCCGTAGCCACGGGACTCCCAATATCCTTTGTATGACGCGTCGTCCGACAGTTCGATCCGGGTGATCCATTTGGCCCATTTATACCCCAGCTTGTCTTCGGCGACCAGCTGGAACGGATATCCCCGCTGAGGCGGCAGGACGATACCGTTCATTTTGGCGGCGAGGATCATGTCCCGGCCGAGGACCACCGCCAGGGGCAGCGAGGTTGTGTAACCGTCCGCCGAGTGGAAAATCACCGTGTTCGCGCCGGAATCCACGACGACGGAGTCGAACAGGTCCGCCAGGCGGACGCCCTCCCACAGGATGTCGACACTCCATCCCTCGACGCAGTTCAGCGTTACGGCCTTGGTATAGTTCTCGAAACGCAGGACTTCTTCATACGTAAAGTCCGTCGGTTTTTCAACCAGCCCGTCGACCGTCAGCCGGTAGGAGATGATATCCACATATTGCGCGCCCGCGATCGAGTTTTCACGGAAATCCAGGAGCGAAGAAAGATCCTTTCCGTTGTATTCCCTGATCTCCGCGGAAGCCAGGCTCTGCAATGAGACCGTGTCGCCGGGCGTCGTCGTGACAGCGCCGCAGCCTGCCGCCAGCAAGGTGGCAAAGACAGCCAGGATCAGTACGGAAATTCTGCGCATGATGCATCGCCTCGATCGGGAACGGACAAGGGTTTCCCGTTGCCCTCATCTTACCCCACATCCGGCCGGAATGGCCACTCCCCTTAACCCGCTTTGCCCGCCCGCCGGTTGATCCGGTACGCCAGCAGCGTCACCCAGGCGGACGGTGCCTTTTTCTGCGCGAATTCCCAGCCTTTCCAGGCCGTCCAGACGGATTCCGGCGTGAACAGCCCGTCGGAGTCCGCCTTGGCGTTCATCGTGTCCAGCATGGAGCGAAAACGCGGATCGGGGATGACGGCATCATACCTCGACAGCACATCCAGCAAGTGCAGCAGGTCGTACCAGACAAGCGGCGCCTTGAGTTTTCGGAAATCCGTACCCATGTAGAACATGAACGGATGCTCCTCGCGACTCCGGTCCCACAAGTCCAGCAGGCACTCCAAACCCGCACGCGCCTCCGGTCCGTCCATCAGCGGGGGAAAAAGCGAAAGCAGCTGCAGCATGATCAGATTGACATAAGGACAGGGATCGCCTTTACGGCCCGGACCGCGGAAGTTGCCGAGTTCGCTGGAACCGGCGCAGGGCCATCCGTTCTCCCGGACCAGGCCGACCAGATGCAATACGCCCGGCATCAGCTCGTCCTCCGGCAACAGCCCGGTTTTCGCCGCGGCATACAACTGCAGGGGTGCGTCGCAAAGTGACCACGCCCAGGTGTCCCGGCCGGTGCCGCCAAAGTGGACGGGGATGTTCATTGGAAGCCGCGGCACCCCCTCAGGTGAACGGTTTTCCGTCATGACCCTCCGGACCGGGGACAGGTCGAAATCCTCGTGCGTGATGCCCAGGTCGGCAAGGAACACCAGTTTATGGTACAGCTGCCCGGAGCTTCGATGGCTGTTGAGCACGGTGCCGGGCCAGACCCGCATCTCCTCGGCAAGCCCCCGCAGCAGCGGGTGTGCGAGCATCCGCCGCCGGACGTCAAGCGCTTCCGGATCCCGTTCCTCCCTGCCGGCCAGGTCGACCATCGTACGGTAGACGACCCAGGGATCCGACGCATGCAACAGAAAATCCAGGTTTTCCATTCCCATATCCGATCCTCCTCACCGTTCGCCTGAAACCGCCCACAGATACAGCGAAGCCACCGAGCCAAACGGCGTATAGGCCCGACGGAAACGCTCGAAATCCTCCTTTGTCATCTTGTCGAATCCATACAGAAGCGACATGCCGCGCCGGATGCCAAAATCGCCCCAGCTGACCACATCCGGCCGCTGCATGGAGAAAAGCAGGAACATCTCGGCCGTCCAGACGCCGACCCCATGCAGCAGGACAAGCCGGCGCACGATCTCATCGTCCGGCAGGTCGGTCAGTGCCCCCAGGTCCAGGCGGCCGGATACGACCTCGTCGGCCAGGCCGCGGATGTAGTCCGCCTTGCGCAGGGAAAGGCCGCACCCCCGCAGCTCCTCTGCCGGCGCAGCGGCCAGGGATGCCGGATCCAACCCGGTGAATCGGGCGGTCAACCGTTCCAGTACCGTCTCGGCGGCCCTGCCCGAGATCTGCTGGCTGACGATGCTGGAGACAAGGGTGTGGAACCGGTCCGTATCGACTCCGCGCTCCAGGCGGCCCATCCGGTCGATCACGGCGCCGAGCAGGGGATCCTGCCGGCGCAGATGGTCCATCTCGGCCTGGCCATACTCAAAGACCTGCATGGAGGCCTTCCAGTACCATGATGTGTTCGCCGCCAAAAACACGGCCGTCAAAACGAAAACCCAGATCCTGATAGAGTCTGACGGCGGGGATGCTTTCCATGTGGACACCAAGGACCACCCTGTCCCGTGTCACGTCACGGGCGATCTCGGTCAGCAGTTGCCGCATCGCCGTCTTGGCATACCCTTTGCCTTGCCGGTTCCGGTCGATCATCAGGCGATAGATCCAATACTCCCCATCGTCGGCGTCCAGACAATACATGACAAACCCGACAGCGGTGTCGTCATCATAGATCGCCAGGGGGATGCACTCGGGCTGGACTTTCGACTGCGCGATCGAAACCGCATTGGTGGTGACAAAGCCGCGCTGGTTGTCATCCACCTCAAGTGAGACGATGTCCCAAAAATTGTCCTTGTCGATCGGGCGCAGCGTAACCATCCCGGTTTCTCCTGGCGTCATGTCAGGCTTTTCCCGCGGTCCGGAAGAATCTCCAGAGTATCGCCGCCAGGACCGCGCCGGCCAGCGGCGCGGCGATGAACACCCAGACCTGGGTCAGCGCGTCCCCGCCGACGAACAGCGCGGGGCCGAAACTGCGTGCGGGGTTGACGGATGTCCCGGTGAGGGGGATGCCCAGGATGTGCACGAACGCCAGCGTCAAGCCGATCACGATCCCTGCGATCCCACTGGTCTTCTCACTGGACGTGACACCCAGGATCGTCAGCACGAAAACGCAGGTCAGGATGATCTCCACCAGGATCGCGCCGCCCATGCCGAGTCCGACATAGGACAACGCGTCAAACCCGTTCGCTCCCAGTCCGGTTTTCGCGGCGTCCAGCGCCGACATGGCGACAACCGCCTTGAGCGCGGCCGCCGCGGCGATGCCGCCGGCGAACTGGGCGGCCAGGTAGCCGATGAAATCCATCACGCCCATCCGGCCGTCGATCAGCATCGCGAGGGAAACCGCCGGATTGATGTGGCACCCCGAGACAGGCCCGATCGCATAAGCCATGGCGACAATGGACAGACCAAAGGCCATCGCGATGCCGAGGACGCCAAGTACACCCTCGATCCCTCCGGAAATGGCTGCGGCTCCACAACTGAAGAAAACGAGGACGAACGTTCCAAGAAATTCCGCGCAGTACTTTTTCACAGTCCTGTCCCGCCTTTCCTGTCGATCATTCCGATCGCCAAACGACAGATCCAGTATTCAACATTTATCTGCGCATTTCAATATGTGAAACCGATATGTTTTCCGTCGGTTCAGGTCGCT
>CAZNGQ010000152.1:2748-6630 GCA_964572095.1 uncultured Oscillospiraceae bacterium | reverse complement strand
CTGTTCGCCACCGGCAAGGTGCTGCGCCGGTTCAACGTGCCGTTCACCTATATCGTGAACAGTGAGGTCGACAGCCCGGTCTTTGACCGAGGGTTCCGGAATTTCATCGCCGCCGCCAGCGTCGTCAAGGCGTTCCACAGCCTGCGTATCCTGCAGATCGCGACGCGCCCCGCCGGATTCTGGACGATGATCTGCAACGAGGGCGAACTGCTTGAGCGGTTCGGGATCGAGACGTATCCGGTTACGCTCGTCGACGTCCAGAAACTGACCCTCGAAATCGAACGCGACGGAGGCCCGGACCTCGACGAGACGATGGAGCGGATTCAGGCCGGACTCGACTGCAGTGAGGTCGGGCCGGCGGATGTCCGGCGCATCGCGGCGCTCAAGGCAGCGATCCACCGGACCGCAGCCGCACACGGCTGCTCCGCCGTGGCGATCCAGTGCTGGGACTCGCTCCAGACGGGCATCGGAATCATGCCGTGCCTCGCGAACGCGCTGCTGACAGACGACGGGATTCCGACCGTCTGCGAGACCGACATCCACGGCGCCGTGACGGCGGTCATGGCGCAGGCGGCGTCCCTGGGCCGGGTCGCTCCGTTCTTTGCCGACCTGACGGTGCGCCATCCCGATAACGACAACGGCGAACTGCTTTTCCACTGCGGCAACTTCCCGCTGTCGCTGGTCGCCCCGGGCTGCACGCCGCGGCTGCGGAAGCACTTCCTGTTCGACTCCCATGCGCCCGGCACGCAGGAAAGCGAAATCCGCGGCGGGGACGTCTCGATCGTCCGATTCGACGGAGATCACGGGGAGTACCGGTTGTTCCTCGGCCGCGCCCGCGGCATCCAGGGGCCGTATTCGCGGGGCAGCTATGTATGGGTCGAGGTGAACGACTGGCCGCTGTGGGAGGAACGCCTGGTGACCGGGCCGTATGTCCACCATTGCGTGGGCATCCACGCGGACATCATTCCGGTGCTGTACGAAGCCTGCCGCTACATCCCGGGTTTGGAGCCGGACGCGGTGGACCCGGAGGAAAAGGAGATCCAGGCATGGCTGCGGGGATGCTGATCGCGAGGAGGGTTCCCGCATGAAGCCGACACTCAAAGACATCGCGGCGGCGGCTGGTGTGTCGCTGGGAACCGTGTCCAACGCGCTCGGCCAACGCAAGGGCGTCAGCGACACCGTACGCAAGAACGTGCTGCGCATTGCGCAGGAACTCGGATACGCCCGCGTCTTGTACCCGATCCGGGCCGTCCTGCGGCTGGTGGTCTTCAAGCGGCACGGCATGGTGGTCGGCGACACCCCGTTCTTTTCCGCCCTGATCGAGGGTCTGGAAAAGCAGAGCCGGGCGATGGGCCACGACCTCGCCGTCTCGCACTTTTCCGCGTCGGACGACGACCGGCGGGAGCTGGCCCGCCTGCTGGAAACGGATTATACGGAGGGGTTCATCGTCCTCGCCACCGAGATGCGGACGGACGACCTGGAGATCCTGTCCCGCGCCCGCAAGCCGGTCATCCTTCTGGACAGCCGGTTCCGGGACTGTCCGTACGACTCGATCCTCATCAACAACACCGACGCGGCCTACATGGCGACCCGGCATCTCGCTGAACAGGGGCATACGCGGATCGGTCATCTGCACAGTTCGGTCGCCATCAACAACTTCCGGGACCGGGAGACGGGGTATCGCGAGGCCATGCGCCATGCGGATCTGGAGCCGGAGGACCGGTACCGCGTGGACCTCGAACCGACATTGGACGGAGCCTATCGGGACATGAAGGCCGTACTCGCGCGTTCCGACGCGGACGGGACCGGATCCGGCCTGCCCACCGCGTTCTTCGCGGACAACGACATCATTGCGTACGGCGCGATGAAGGCGATGCAGGAGCAGGGTGTCCGGATCCCGGAGGACGTCTCGCTGATCGGCATCGACGACATGCCGTTTTGCGAGATGACCCGGCCGAGGCTCTCGACCATCCGGGTCTACAAGCAGAAAATCGGCGGCCTCGCCGTCCGCCGGCTCATGGAAAAAATCAACGGGGACCGAACCGTGCTGACCATCGAGGTTGGAACGAAACTGATCCCGAGGGAAAGCGTCAGCCCGCCGAACAGGTAAGGGGCCGGAAGAACGACCGGCCGGAAGGAGCGACTTTATGGCAGACCGACATTCGGACATCGAGCGCTGGGGAATCGGCGAATTTACTTTCACCGGACCGCAGGACGGGAACCCCTTTCTGGACGTCCGACTGGACGTCGTGTTTTCATGCGGGAGCAGGACCCTCTCCGTCGCGGGCTTCTATGACGGCGACGGGCGCTATGTCCTCCGGTTCATGCCGGACGTCGTCGGAAACTGGACGTACCGGACCCGGAGCAACCGTCCGGAACTCGACGGGCGGGAGGGCGCGTTCACCTGCACGCCCGCCACAGCCGGCAATCACGGTCCGGTCCGGGTCGCGGGTTTCTATCATTTCGCTTATGAGGACGGTACCCCCTACCACCCGTTCGGCACGACCTGCTACGCCTGGCAGCACCAGGGAGACGAGCTGGAGGAGCAGACGCTCCGGACGCTCGCGTCCGCGCCGTTCAACAAGATGCGCATGTGTGTTTTCCCCAAGCACTATACGTTCAACACGAACGAGCCGGAATTCCATCCGTTCGAGGGGAGCCTCGAAACCGGATGGGACTACACCCGGTTCAACCCCACATTTTTCCGGCATCTCGAGCGGCGGGTGGCCGACCTGCAGAAACTCGGGATCGAGGCGGACCTCATCCTGTTCCACCCCTATGACCGGTGGGGTTACGCCGCCATGGGTGCCGAGGCGGACGACCGGTACCTGCGCTATGTCGTCGCGCGGCTGGCCCCCTACCGCAACGTCTGGTGGTCGTTCGCCAACGAGTACGATCTCATGAAAGCAAAGTCGCTGGCGGACTGGGAGCGCATGGCCGCGCTTGTCACGGATGCCGATCCCTGGCAGCGGCTGCGGTCGATCCACAACTGCTTCGGCATGTATGACCATACCCGCCCCTGGATCACCCACTGCAGCGTCCAGCGGACGGACTGGTACAAGACCGCGGAGTACGTCGACGAGTGGCGCGCCCGCTACCGTAAACCGGTCGTCGTCGACGAATGCGCCTACGAAGGCGACATCGCGAACAACTGGGGCAACATCTCCGCGGAGGAGATGGTCCGCCGGTTCTGGGAAGGCACGATCCGGGGCGGGTATGTCGGGCACGGCGAGACGTACTGGAACCCGGAGGAGGTGCTGTGGTGGTCCAAGGGCGGCCGGCTGCACGGCGGCAGCCCGGACCGGATCGCCTTTTTGCGCGGGATCGTAGAAGCGGATTTCTCCGAAAACATGGGCTATTCGCCCGACGGGGCGGCCAGCGACCGGAACCCCCCGTACTACGGGCGGAAAGGCGTCTACTACCTGCATTACTTCGGGTTCAACCAGCCCTCCTGGAAGCTGTTCGTCATGCCGGAGGGGGAGCGATACCGGGTCGACGTCATCGACACCTGGAACATGAAAATCGACTCCCTGCCTGAGGTTTTTGAAGGAACCTTCCGCGTCAATCTTCCCGGTCGGCCCTTTATTGCCGTCCGGCTGCGCAGGGTCCAGGAGTGAGTTCCCGGCCGATCCCGCCGCTTGTCCTCGCGGTCGACCAGAGCACGTCCGCGACCAAGGCGTTCCTGTTTGACCAGCAGGGTCGGACGGTCGCGCGCGCCGGCGTGCCGCACGCCCAGGCCTACCCGCAGCCCGGATGGGTCGAGCAGGACCCGATGGAGATCTGGGGCAACACCCTGCTCGCCATCGACGCGGTCATGCGGGAGGCGGGCATCCCGGACGCCAAGATCGCCGACCGGATCTGCGTGCTGTCGATTTCCAATCA
>CAZNGQ010000152.1:0-2648 GCA_964572095.1 uncultured Oscillospiraceae bacterium | reverse complement strand
GCATCCCGGACGCCAAGATCGCCGACCGGATCTGCGTGCTGTCGATTTCCAATCAACGCGAGACCATCCTGATCTGGGACCGCGAGACCGGAATGCCGATCCACAACGCCGTCACGTGGCAATGCGGACGCGCGGCCGGCATCTGCCGGGACATCGAGGCGGCGGGGCACGCGGACCGGATCCGGGAGAAGACGGGACTGACGCTGTCCCCCTATTTTTCCGCCGCCAAGGCGCGCTGGATCCTCGACCATGTCACGGGGGCTCGGGAGCGGGCCGACCGGGGACGACTGGCGATAGGCACGGTCGACAGCTGGCTGGTCTGGCAGCTGACCGGCGGCCGCGTCCACGCGACCGACTGCTCCAACGCCAGCCGGACCCAGCTCTACAACCTCGCAGACCGGCGCTGGGATCCGGATCTGCTGGAGATTTTCGGCATCCCGGCCGGGTTGCTGCCGGACATCCGGTTTTCAGACGAGATCCTCGGTGCGGTCGCGCAGACGGGAGACCCCCTTCAGGACCGTCTGGCAGGGTTGCCGATCGCCGGGGTTTTGGGGGACTCGCATGCCGCGCTGTTCGGCCAGAACTGCTTTTCCGTCGGGATGGCCAAGGCGACCTACGGCACCGGCTCCTCGATCATGATGAACGTCGGCGCCGTCCCGATCCGTTCCCGCACCGGTCTCGTGACCAGCGTAGCCTGGGGGCGGCAGGAAGCGGTCGAATATGTGCTGGAGGGAAACATCAACTGCACCGGGGCGACCCTCCAGTGGCTGGCGGAGGATCTGCTGCTGATCGCCTCCCCGCGCGACAGCGCCGGCATCGCGGCCTCGGTGGAAGACAACGGCGGGGTGTACCTCGTCCCCGCATTCACCGGGCTCGGCGCGCCTTATTGGGACAGCGAGGCGCGGGCTTCGTTCACCGGCATGTCCCGCGCGACGAAACGGGCCCACCTGGTCCGGGCGGCGGAGGAATCGATCGCCTACCAGATCCGGGATGTCGTGGACCTGATGGTCGAGGATAGCGGGTACGCGCTCGCAGAACTCCGGGTCGACGGCGGCCCGACCCGCGACCCGTTCCTGATGCAGTTCCAGGCGGATATGCTGGGCATCCCGGTCGCCTGTGCCGGCATCGGGGAGCTCTCGGCGTTCGGCGCCGGCCTGATGGGCGGGCTCGCCGTCGGGCTATGGAGCGGACTGGAGGAGATCGCCGCCCTGCGCACCGCGGGGCCGCTGTACCAACCCGCCATGGAACCGGCCCGACGCGACGCGTTGTACCGTGGGTGGCGGCAGGCGGTGAGTCGGACCCTTTCCACCGGAGGAACACCGACATGACAGACCAGATGAGGCAGCAATACATCGACCGGCTTCGCGCTTTTTTCCACGAAAACACGCCGCGCGTCCTCAAACAGCCCAAGGCCGCCCTGAAGCACCCGTTCATCGACCCCGGCTCGGTTTACGACGGCAACCTGTGGGACTGGGATTCCTTCTGGTCAGCCTACGCGCTGTTCAACGCGACGGACGACCCGCTCCTCCGGGAGCAGGTGCTGCTGCACGCGCAGGGCAACGTCCGGAATTTCCTCGACCTGCAGCTCGAGGACGGCTACATCCCGATGATGGTCGAGAGCAAGAAAGACGTGGATCCCTACCTGCTTGCGAAGCATCGGGAAGGAGTCGTGCTGAACATGCTCAAGCCGTTTCTGTGCCAGCAGGCTTCGCTGGTCAGCGGGGTTTCGGGCGACTGGGCGTGGCTGCGGGGGTTTACCGGTAACTTCGAGCGCTATTTCGATTGCTACGACCGGCACTATTACTTTGAAAACTGCGGGTTGTATGTCTGGGCCGACGACATCATGATCGGCATGGACAACGATCCCGCGACATTCGGGCGCCCGCGCTTCTCCACCGCCAACCTGTTCCTCAACGGCTTCCTGGTCCGCGAGCTGCTGGCGATGGCCCGCATCCTGGAGCATCTGGGCGACCCGGACCGGGCGGAACACTACCGCACGAAAAGCCGGGCCCTCGCGGCGGCCATCCAGGCGGAGTGCTGGGACGCCCGCGACCGGTTCTTCTACTCCGCGGATGTGGACGTGAAGACGAGGCGGTTCGACTGGTTCCATGTCGGGCTCGGCGTGTTCTGGAAAACCCTGCCCATCAAGATCCGCGCGTTCACCGGATTCCTGCCGCTGTGGGCGGGGTTTGCGACAGACGCGCAGGCGTCGGACCTGGTGCGTCACGCGATGGACGAGGGGACGTTCAAGAGCCCGTTCGGGATCCGCTCGCTGTCCCGGGACGAAAAGATGTACGACCTGTCCGCGACAAGCAATCCCAGCAACTGGCTGGGCCCCATCTGGGTCATCGCGAACTATGTGGTGTTCCGCGGGCTGATGAAATACGGGTATACAGCGGAAGCCCGGGAGATCTGCGACAACACCATCGCCCTGCTGGGCGGTGACCTCGAGCGGACCGGAACGCTGCACGAATACTACGTCCCCGAGACCGGAGAACCGGTCATGAACGGCGGATTCATCAACTGGAACATGCTGGTGCTGAACATGGTGGACGAACTGGACGGGAAGCCGTCGATGGACGATCTGCTGGGGTGAGCAACGATCTTGACAGCACCAGAGAGCAGGGCTACCATTAAATCGTACTCTT
>CAZNGQ010000151.1:0-6635 GCA_964572095.1 uncultured Oscillospiraceae bacterium | reverse complement strand
GAGGCATACAGCCGGTCCGGCGGAAGCTCGAGCACTTCCGTAACAAGTTCCCACGCAAAGGAAATGGCTTCCTTCTTGAAATAATCGCCAAACGAGAAATTGCCCAGCATCTCGAAAAACGTGCCGTGCCGGGATGTCTTGCCCACGCGCTCGATGTCGGGGGTGCGTATGCATTTCTGACAGGTGGTCACGCGCGGGGCGGGGGGCGTCTGGGCGCCGGTGAAATAGGGTTTCAGCGGCGTCATGCCGGCATTGATCAGCAGGATCGAGGGATCGTTGCGCGGCACAAGCGGAAAGCTTGGCAGGCGCAGATGCCCTTTGGATTCAAAAAACGAGAGGTATCGCTCCCGGATCTCGTTGAGTCCCATTTTTCTCATGTCGCTTCCTCCTGCCCGCCTCCGAAAGACGTGGCCGGCCCGTTTCCGGCAGCACGCGGGCAGCGGGCCGGACGGGCCGATTGGTCAGAATTCTACACCAAATTCCGGGCAACGACAAGCGCGCGCGGGACGGCATGTATTATACTGGAAAGCAGACCTGTCCAACACAGATAGCAGGGGGATGCGAGCCACATGCGTTTTCAGCACGAAATCGTCGCTGTACCGGATATTCTTGTGCCTGCACAGGGTATCGATTATGAAAAATGGGCGGTCGTGGCGTGTGACCAGTTCACGTCCGATCCCGGGTATTGGGAGCGTGTCGAGGCCCGGGTCGGGGACCGGCCGTCCACCCTCCGCATGGTCCTCCCCGAGGTTTTCCTGTCCGGCCCCGAATCCGGGGTCGCAGACCGTATCGCGGCCATCAACGCCACGATGGGCGGCTACCTGTCTTCCGGTGTCCTCACGGATGCCGGCGCCTGTATGGTGCTTACCCGCCGCGAGGTGCCGGGGCTCCCTGTCCGGACCGGACTCGTCCTCGCCATCGACCTCGACAGCTACGACTACAGGCCGCACAATTCAGCGCCGGTCCGCGCCACCGAGGGCACCGTCCTCGAACGGATCCCGCCGCGGATCCGTATCCGCGAGAACGCGCCGCTCGAGCTTCCGCACGTCCAGCTCCTCATGGACGATCCCGTGATGACCGTCATCGAGCCGCTGGCCCGGCTGTGCGGGGACGGCGCGTTCGAGCTTTTGTACGACACCCCCCTGATGATGGGGGGCGGCCGTATCCGCGGCTACCGCATCCCCGCGGAGGATCCGCGCCTCGCCGAAGCGGTCGGGGCGCTCTTTGCGCTCGACACCTGGCGGGAGCACGGCCTCCTGATGGCGGTCGGCGACGGCAACCACTCGCTCGTGACCGCAAAGGCCTGCTGGGACCGCATCCGCGGCTCCGTCGGGCCGGACCATCCCGCGCGTTTCGCGATGGCCGAGCTGATCAACCTGCATGACGACGGACTGGTTTTCGAGCCGATCCACCGCATGCTGTTCGGCTGTCCGCTGGACCGGTTCCTATCCTTCGCCGCCGACTGGTTCCAAGGGGCCGGCGCCGTCGACGGCCCGCTCGAGATCCTTCCGGGCAACGGCGGCCAGGTTCCCGGGGCGGCCGGTGACGAGGAGCCATGCCTGGTTTCCGTCGTGTCCGGC
This sequence comes from uncultured Oscillospiraceae bacterium, assembly GCA_964572095.1. Classification (GTDB taxonomy): domain Bacteria; phylum Bacillota; class Clostridia; order Saccharofermentanales; family UBA5734; genus JAAYKS01. The sequence continues at coordinate 5,055 of CAZNGQ010000151.1, read as the reverse complement.
GGGCAGGGCGCCGTTCTCCGCCTCCCTTCGTCGGCCCGGCTCGCGGTCGACCGGATCCAGCCGCTGCTCGACGCCCTCGCTCTCGAAGATGGCGTGACGATCGACTACATCCATGGCGACGACGCGCTTCGCGCGCTGGCATCCCCGGGCTCGACCGGCCTCCTTTTGCCCGCGATCGGCAAGAACCGCTTTTTCAAGGACATCATCCGGAACGGCGTCTATCCGCGCAAGACGTTTTCCATGGGCGAGGCGGAAGGCAAGCGGTACTACTTCGAAGCCCACAGGATCCGATAGATGGACGGAATGTCGACAGCCTCCGGCGGACATGCCGGTAAAACCGTATGTGTCATCGGCGCCGGAGTGACCGGGCTGACCGCCGCGTACCGGCTGGTGCGTGCCGGGTACCAGGTCACGGTGGTCGAGCAGAACCCCGAACCGGGCGGCATGCTGTCCTCCTTCCAGGTCGGCGGCAGCCGGTTGGAACACATTTATCACCACGTCTTCACAAGCGACCGGTATGTGCTGGATCTCGCCGGGGAGCTCGGCCTGCTCCAGGAGATCGAGTGGTTCGAGCCGCGCGACGCCCTCTACGGCGGCGGGAGGCTCTACCCGTTCTCCGGTCCGCTGGATCTGCTGCGGTGCCGTCTGATGCCGTTCACGGACCGGATCCGCACCGGCCTTACCGTCCTTCGCGCCCGCGCGTTGCGGGATTACACCGTCATCGAGGACCAGACCGCATCGGAATGGCTCCGGCGGCAAGGCGGCGAAAAGGCGTACGAAGCCCTGTGGAAGCCGCTGCTCCGTTCCAAGTTCGACTCCGATGCCGACGAGGTGTCCGCGGTCTGGATCTGGAACAAGTTCAAGCTGCGGGGCGGGTCGCGCAAGGGCGGGTCCGGGAGCGAGACGCTGGGTTATATGAAAGGCAGTTTCGGCCGGATGATCGATCGTCTGGTCGAGCGGATCACGGACGGCGGAGGCAGCGTGCTGACCCGCTACACCGCGCTGAACATATCGCGGCGCGAGGACGGCGGGTATGCGGTGACCTGCATCCTGGAGGACTGCAACGCGCGGACGCTTCCGTGCGACGCCGTTGTCGCCTGCCTCGCCGGCCGGCAGTTTGTCAACATCGCCGGAGCACTCCATCTGCCGGCGGAGTACACACAGCGGGCGGCGAACGTCCAGCACAAGGCGAACATCTGCCTGACGCTGCGCCTGCGCGATCCGCTCTCCCGGTATTATTGGACGACCATTTGCGACGACCTCCCCTTTGTCGTCGTGGTCGAACACACCAACATGACCGGAACGGAGCAGTACGATGGTACGGTCCTGTACCTGTCCCGGTACCTGAACATCTCCAATCCCTTATGGACCAGCAACGACGATGAAGTCTTCCGCCTGTTCTGCGGAGAGCTCGGCCGCCTGGGCCCGGGTTTTTCAGCCGACAGCGTCATTGAATGGCGTGTCAAGCGGACGCGGTATGCACAGCCGGTCATCCCGCGCGGGTATTCCCGCCATCTCGCGGGCATCGACACCCCGGAGCCGGGAGTCAAACTGGCCGGACTGGCGCAGATCTATCCTGAAGACCGCGGTGTGAATTACGCGATTCGTTTGGCAGGCCAGGCGGCCGACGCGGTGGAGGCGTATTTTGAAAAGGACAACGAATCTCCCTGAACATGAGGCGCCCTTGTCTCCCATGGAAAAGCGGACGGGTCCCGCCCGCTTTCTCTGGCTGCTTCTCCCGCTGCTTCCGGCGCTACTTTCGCCGTTGCTCCTTCGCGGGGATTGGCTGAACTTTCTCGCCTGGTGGGCCGCCCTGTTGGTCCCCGCGCTGATATGGATGCCCTCCTGCGCGCGCCTGTTCGGATTCCGGGGCGATGCGGGTTTTCTTTTCGCCAAGCCACTGGCCCTGGCGGTTTCCTCGCTGGCGGTCTGGACCCTTTCGTATCTGCACCTGCTTCCTTTCAACCGGTTGGTCATCCTGGCGGTCCTGGCGGCGGGGGTAGCCGTCAATGTGCTCCCCAGGCGCAGCCGGCTGGCACTGGTATCCCTTTCGAAGTCTCCTCGGCTGCTGCGCCAGATGGCCCTGGGCGAGCTGATGTTCGGGGTTGTGCTCCTGTTTGCCTCCTATGCGCGCGCTCTCAAGCCAGCCATCGAATCCATCCCCGAAAAGTTCATGGACTACGGCTACATGATGTCCCTCATGCGGACCGAATGGCTTCCCGGCAAGGACCTGTGGCTGGCGGGGGAGTCTTTCAACTACTATTACTATGGCCAATATGTCTACACCTGGCTGACCAGGCTGTCCGGCCTGACGCCGGCCGTCACCTACAACCTTGGCATGGCGACCACATTCGCCCTCACTTTCATCCTGTCCTACGCCGTCGTCTATTCCTGGACCGATCACTTCCTTGCGGACCGGAGCCGCGCGCGGGAGGACCTGTGGCTGGCGGGGGAGTCTTTCAACTACTATTACTATGGCCAATATGTCTACACCTGGCTGACCAGGCTGTCCGGCCTGACGCCGGCCGTCACCTACAACCTTGGCATGGCGACCACATTCGCCCTCACTTTCATCCTGTCCTACGCCGTCGTCTATTCCTGGACCGATCACTTCCTTGCGGACCGGAGCCGCGCGCGGGAGGACGGCAGGCACCGGCATACCGCCGCGCCGGCCGCGGCAGGCCTGCTGGCGGGCGTCATGGTCCAGATCGCGGGCAACGCCCATTCGTTTTTTTACGATGAGAAGAGTCCGGGAAACGCGTTCCTGCTTTTTCTCCGTACCGTCGGCATCGATGTCGGGACAAAGATCGACCGATTTTTCTTTCCGGATTCGACCCGGTTCATCGGCTACAATCCGGATGTCCCGGACAAGACGATTCATGAGTTCCCGTTCTATTCCTTCCTGGTCGCCGACCTGCATCCCCACCTCATCAACCTGGCGTTTGTATTGCTGTTCCTGGGCGTCATGCTGGTGCTGTACCGGTCGGACCGTCTGCGCCTCACGGCAAGGGGGGCATGGACGCTGCGTGCCCGCCTGATGGGAAAAGAGGATCCCGCATGGCTCCGTACGGAGCTGCGGGCGATCACCCGCCGCGCCGGAAGCTGGGCTTCCGAGCCCGCGCTGGTTGTCGCGGGCGTCCTCCTCGGCATTTTCACGATGTGCAATTTCTGGGATCTGGTGATCTACTTCGCGGTCGCGGGCCTGGTGCTGCTGTTGTCCAACTTGCGCGGATACGGCGCGCTGGCGGGCGGGGAGTCGATCCCGGTCTTCACCGTTCAGATGCTCCTGGTTCTCCTGCCCTTTCTTGTCGCTTCCTCGCCCCTGGTCGCGCTCGCCCTGTACGCGGCCGCGTTCGTCGGAAGCTGCCTCCTGACTCTGCTGGCTGCCGACGCGCTCACCATGGCCGGCGCGCAGATGTCCTTGCTCTTCCTGATCTCCAATGCGGTCTCCCTGCCCTTCAGCATGGCGTTTCAGCCCATGTCAAAGGAGATCGCACTGGCCTCGGCCCATTCCCGCCCCTACCAGCTCGCCATTCTGTGGGGAGTGCATGTCGGGGTCGGGCTGGTGTTTCTGCTCCGTACGCTTTGGATGCGTCGGCGCGGCAAGGAACCCCCCTGGCCGGATGCCGTCGAGGCGCGCGGGCCGGTGTCCCGACTCCTCCTCGGGATACGCCCGATTGATCTGCTGGTCTCGGGGATCTTCATTTATGGCGTGTTCCTGATCCTGTTGCCGGAGCTGGTGTTTGTCGTCGACATCTATCGCGGGTCCTACTCCCGGGCGAACACCATGTTCAAGTTCACTTATCAGGCGTTTGTTCTGCTGTCCCTGGTGATGGCGTATGTCACCGTACGGTTCTGGGTCGGCGCCGCCGATCGGCCGGAACGCCGCGGGAGGCGCCTGCTGGCGTTGCTCACGACGCTGGCGCTCCTGATCCCGCTCCATTATCCCTTCTCCGCGTCGACGATCACATGGTCAAAGAGCTACTCGTCCGTTTTTTTCTCCGGTCTGGACGGATCCTGGCAGATCGGGACCATCGACAGCGCGGTCATCCCCGGCAGCAGGGAGAACGAGCTGGCCGACGATCTGGCCTGTATCCGGTGGTTCAACGACAACGTCGCCGGACAGCCGGTCATCCTGGAAATGTTCGGGAAAAGCTATCGTGACAATTGCCGCATCTCCGTTTTCACCGGCCTGCCCACCGTGCTTGGATGGGAAACCCATGAGCATCTCTGGCGCACCAGCAAGCAGACGCCCGACGCCTGGGGATCGGTGGTGTCTCCCCGGCAAAGAGAGATCCTGGACTTTTATTCCTACCGTGACGACGGGTCGGCCAAGGCTTTCCTGAAAAAGTACCAGGTGCGGTACGTTGTCGTTGGCGGAATGGAGCGAGCGATCGCGGGGCGGCTGGTCGAGAATGACGGGTACACCCACTCCGCGTTCCAAATCGACGATACACGCATCCGGGCTTTGGGAGAAGTCGTTTTCGAGCAGCCGACGCTGTATGTCGTGCGCATTCAGGAGAACCTGCTGAATTGATCTTCCCTCCCCTGTCCATGACGGCATAGAAAACAGGCAGTCCGTTTTTACCCGGGCTGCCTGTCGATGGCTTTGGCGGCAGTTGGGTCAGAACTGGAGAAGGGATACGCGGATCACGCCTTCCAGTTGAGCCAGATGTTCCAACAGGTCGTTGTCGACCGGGGAGTCCACGCTGATGAACGCCTGCGCGCGCATCTTGTCTTTTTTCCGACCCCAGTGCATGCCGGCGATGTTGATGTCGCTTTGGCCCAGGATCGTGCCGACCCGGCCGATGACGCCGGGAACGTCGTTGTTCTGCAGAGCCAGGACAAACGGCGACAATTCGAAATCCATGCGGTATCCGAAAAAGTCGACCAGGACTTCCGAGTCCTTGCCGAATATCGTTCCGGAGACCGAGAGGTCTTTCTCCTCGGAATAGAACTTGACGGTGATCAGGCTGTTGTAACGTTCGAGTTGGGTGTTCTTGCTTTCCTCGACCTCGACACCCAGCCTCTCGAGGTGGGACTTGACGTTGACAA
>CAZNGQ010000150.1:0-6711 GCA_964572095.1 uncultured Oscillospiraceae bacterium | reverse complement strand
ATCCAGGGACGGGGGTCCTTGACGGGCGGACCGGCGGACTCGCCCGGAAACGTATAGCCCTGGCTGTTGTCGTTGTCCGTACCGAGGCGCTCCCAGCCGTGGATGTCCGGCCGGCCCTGGATCAGGACCGTACGCTCACCGATCGGCATCATGGTGTCTTTATCCATCTCGACGCCCCAGATGGGCAAGGCGTTGGAGCATCCCCAATAGAGGTAGACCCGTCCGTCGTCATCCTGGAACAGGTTGGGATCCCAGAATGCGAACGGGCTCGACACCTTTTCCCATACCCCGGACAATGGATCCCGGGTCCGGTAGACGGAGCAGACCTCGGTACTGGATGCGCACTGGTACAGCCAGCCATCCACCTCGCGAATGTCGGGCGCGCCGTACTTGATCGGCAGGTCCGATCCGTCCACGAAAGTCCAGGAGACGAGGTCGTCCGAATGATAAAATCCCCTTGTCGAGGGGAACAGGAAATACGTTCCGCGGAAAAGGACGAGCGACGGATCCGCCATGCTGCGGCAGACCGACGCGCCGGAAAACGGTCCCTTGAACTGGTAGGAAAGATTCACCGGATTGCAGATGGTTTTTGTCATGACTGCACCTCGCTGTACGTAGTATTCCAAGAAGCCGGGAGTCAGGGATATCGCAGTAAACCCAAATAAAGGGTAGCCTATTCCCCATCTCCTGCCAATCCCATATCGACAAAAAAAACGAACCCGGGCGATCCGCCGCGGGTTCGTGTCGTGACTGTCCGGTCTTAGTCCATGCAATCCTTCAGCTTTCGGCTGCGGCTCGGATGGCGCAGCTTGCGAAGCGCCTTGGCTTCGATCTGCCGGATCCGCTCCCGCGTCACATTGAACTCCTTGCCGACTTCCTCGAGGGTCCGCGGACGTCCGTCGTCCAGGCCGAACCGCAGGCGCAGGACGCGCTCCTCCCGTTCAGTCAGCCCCGAGAGGACCTCGAGCAGCTGCTCCTTGAGCATCGTCAGGTCCGCCTGGTCCGCAGGCGACAGGGAATCGCCGTCCGGGATGAAATCACCCAGCTGGCTGTCCCCTTCTTCACCAATCGGCTTTTCCAGCGATATCGTTTCCTGGGCGTTCTTCATGATCTCCCGGACACGCTCGACCGGGATGCTGAGCCGCTCGGCCAGCTCATCGGCTTCGGGTTCGCGCCCGAGCTCCTGGACCAACTGCCGTTGGGTGCGGATCAGTTTGTTGATCACTTCGACCATATGAACCGGGATGCGGATCGTGCGCCCCTGATCCGCGATCGCCCGGGTGATGGCCTGGCGGATCCACCACGTCGCGTAGGTGCTGAACTTGAAGCCCTTGCTGTGGTCGAATTTCTCGACGGCCTTGATGAGTCCCAGATTGCCCTCCTGGATCAGATCCAGGAAAGACATGCCGCGGCCCACGTATTTTTTTGCAAAGCTCACGACAAGCCGCAGGTTCGCTTCGCAAAGCCGGTTCTTGGAATCCAGGTCGCCCTCGAGGATCCGCTGGGCAAGGATCTGCTCTTCTTCGCTTGTGAGCAGCGTGACCCTCCCGATCTCCTTGAGGTACATCCGGACCGGATCCTCGAAGCTGACGTTGTCGCCGTCTTTCTGGTTCAGGTCCTCGTCTTCCAGCGGCTCTTCCTCAGCCTCCGCGTCGGGTCGGACTTCGATCCCCAGCGCTTCGAGCTGATCCAGAACCGTCTCGGCCTGTTCCAGGTCGACGTCGGCCGCCTCGATCGAGATCATGACGTCGTTATAGGATATTTGGTTGTTCGTGGATTTGGCTTGCCTGACCAGTTCAGCGAGCAGTCCCGTTTTCAGTTCCATTGCCATTCCTTGCACTGTCCTTCTTTTCATTGAAAGAACAAGCCCCTGAGACCTGTCCCAGGGGCTTGTACTACGTAAGCTGGAGATGAGTTACCTGCGTGCGCGGAAACAGTCGCTGCAGTACACCGGCTTGTCGGTGCTCGGTTTGAACGGTACCATGGTCTCTTTGCCGCAAGCGGCGCAGACGGCCGGATACATCTCACGGTTGGTTCCGCCACGGGTGTTGCCTCTTGCCTGTTTCCGGGCCGCGCGGCAGTCCGGGCAACGCTGGGGCTCGTTCTCATAGCCCTTCTCGCGGAAGAAAGCCTGCTCGTCTTCGGTGAAAACAAATGCGGCTCCGCAATCTCTGCATGTGATCGTCTTGTCTGCCATTCTCATACCTCTTTCGTTGGTTGGCTCGGGCGTTCCCCCGGCCGATTCCTGGTGTCGATGTTGCTTTGTTGCCTAGCTGCTTCAACCCTCGTACCCATCGGCAGGCTATCGTCTGACCTGGGTTTGCCGCCCGCTCGCCGCCACCGAAGAAGTCTTCGATACGGCTCACTCGTTCGCTTCAAAGAAACAACCCCCGTGACGGTAAAGCCTCGGGGGTTCTGGTTGCGGAGGCAGGACTCGAACCTGCGACCTTTGGGTTATGAGCCCAACAAGCTACCAACTGCTCCACTCCGCGATATCAATCCGGCGTCTGTCCGCCGTGCTCAGACAATATACCACCGGAGTACTTGTTTGTCAAACAGAATCCGGTTTTCAGGCTGTCAGATCTGGATGGTCAGTGCAAAAACGACCAGGATGCCAAGCAGTCCGACGACCCAGACCAGGAGTGTCGGCAGGCATCCCCTGGACGAGGCCTTGCCCGAAAGGATGCCGGCAAGGATCAGCAGGATCGCGGTTCCAATCCATCCCGAAGTCCTCAAGTTCAGGAGCATGCCGAAAAACAACGCGAGAAGGAGATAGGCAAACAGCGCCAGATAGCGGGCCGCACGGAATCGTCGCAGGGTCCCGGCCGGGTTGGACGGCAGTTCCGGGTCTGCGGGATCCAGTCCCAGCCTCCCCGGATTAACGCGTGTTTCCTCACGGCCCGCCGCTTCATAGAGACGCCATCCGTCCGGTCGCACCGCACGGATGATCTTCCTCCGGATCTCTTCCTTCATCAGTGCGTTTCCCGGCATAAACCAGACACGGACGGATCGTTCGTTCTCCAGGATCCGGACGGACGCGACCGGATCCTGCATCGCTGCCGCCGGCTCCCCGCGATAGACGCAGAGGTCCGACAGGCCGTCGTCACGGCAGACATATCCTGACTGGTCCAGTTCGATCCGGATTCTCTCCGCAATAAGCCGTTTCATGCCGCCCCCGTGAAAATGCGAACCCGCGGTCTCGTCATATTCATTTTACAGGAAGAGGCCTAACTCTGTACGTATCGGGAAAATCCGTTATCATAGGGATACAAAAGGTGTTTTCACTCGGGAGGTATTCAGATATGGCCAATGATCCTGCGACCATCCAGGAGGTGACCCGACTCTTCCCTGTTCTGGCCCATCTGCCGGACGCCGTGAAGGAAGTCGTGTTCCACCACGGCCGGGTTGTCGAACGTCCGGCCGGCGACATGCTGATGCGGCAGAACAACCAGTGCATGTTCATGCCGCTTGTGCTGACAGGCAGCCTGAGGGTCTACAAAGTCTCCTCATCGGGACGGGAGATCTCCCTGTATCGGACCGGGCCGGGGGAAACCTGCCTCATATCCGTCGCCTGCCATCTGCGCGGCGAGCCGTTTCCCGCCAATGTCGAGGTCGAGGACGACGTGCGCATGTTCCAGATTCCAACCGCCGTATACTTGAGCGAGCTCGCCCCCCGTCCGGAATGGAAGGACTTCATCATCAGCACGTTGTACGACCGCCTGCTCGAGTCGCTGCAGGTGATCGAGGAGGTCGCCTTTTCGCGCGTCGACCACCGCCTCGCCCAATGGCTGCTGGACCAGAGCCGCGGCAAGGCCAGTTCAGTGTATGCGACGCACGAGGGCATCGCGACGGAACTCGGTTCCGCACGTGAAGTGATCTCCAGGATCCTGGGACAGTTCCGCGATGCCGGCGCGGTGCGGCTGTCGCGCGGCAGGATCCGGGTGGAGGACCCGGAGTTCCTCAAGACGATGATCCACTAGGATCCGGTCGCCGGTCCGGCTTGAATGAAAGAGAGGGATTCCCGCCGGTCGGCGGGAGTCCCTCTCTTTGATCGGTCATGACGACGGGACTCTTTCTATTTGCGGAACTTGCATCCCTGACCGAGCAGGTAATTCTTGCTGATGGTCAGTGCCTTGCGCTGATCGATCGGAACGACTTTGCCGCCGTCCAGTTCGACATTGACCATGCCGGTATAATTATTGTCCACCAGGATCTTGAGAATGCCGGGCAGATCCACGACGCCCTGCCCCAGCGGGGTGTAGCAGGCGAAGCCGGAACTGTCGATCTCTTTGCCGTTCTCGTCATGGCGGAGCGGGACGCCGTCATAATCCTTCAGATGGACATGTTTCATGATCGAGACGAAATCCTTGACGATGACGAGCGGGTCGGATCCGCCCTTGTGGATCTGTCCGACATCCGGCCCGAACTTCACATATTCCGTATTGACGGAGTTCATGAAATCGATCGTCTCGTCGAAAGACTCGACCGGCGTGCCGGTATGCTGATGGAAACAGCAGGTGACCCCATAGTCCGCCATCAGCTTGGCATACTCGTTGACGGTGTCGACGATGTAGCCCTTGTGGTCAAAGTAGTTGTAGCCGCGGCGGTCGATGCTGTCACCGCCCATCGCGACGACTTTGCAGTTCATGTCGCGCAGGATTTCCAGCCAGCTGGTCAGCTTGCCGAGGGCCTCATCCTTCTTCGCCGGATCGATGATGTTGGCGGAAAAATAGGAAGAAACCAATGGGATGTTGTGTTTTTCAAAAATGTCGAGCCGGTTCTGCTCCTTGAGGGACTTGAGTGTCCAGCCGAACACCTCGACCCCGACATACCCCAGCTCGGAAATGGTCTGTACGGCGGTCTCGACGTCAAGGTCAGACCAGGTGATCGCGGTATGGCCAATCTTGAGATCACTGTTTTTCATTTGTGTCCTCCTATCGCGTGTTCCAGGGTGTTCCGTCTCGGCTTCCAGTTGAGGATACCATGCCTCAGCCGGAATTCGCAAACATCGGATCGGGAAAGGGAAAGCGCCGCTGCCGCAGCGCTTTCCCTCCGTCGTCCGTCGCGGGGATCAGTCCTTTTTGTTTCTCCAGGAGTATGCGGGCTTGTAGCCGAACGTATCCTTGAGTTTCTGGCAGGTGATCAGTTCGTCGTCCGGTTTCAAGTTTTTCGCCATGTCCACCAGGTCGGGCAGCATGTTGGCGACGTAGACCTTGACGTCGTCGTTGAACCCGTTGTCCGTCGAGATGTTGAACATGTCGAAATCCACATCGAGGTCCTTGGCGATCATCAGGCGGACCGCCTGGGCGACATCGCGCGCGTCCACAAACTGGCCGGTGGTGCCGATGGGGCCGCCGACATGATTGGGATCGGTTTTGTCCGCGATGCTGTAATTCTGTTGGTGCGGACGGTACGGATAGGAGATACCCATCAGGCGGAGCGCGACGCCCTTCATGTTGTAGGCGCGGCAATAGGCGCTGACCATCTCCTCGCCCATCAGCTTGGACAGGCTGTAGGTGTCCTCGGGGAGCTGGGGATGCTTCTCGTCCATCGGCAGGTACTCGGTGACGAACGGCTTTTTCGAAACGCGGAAGCCGAGGCCGAGGGTGTAGAACGTGGAGGCGAACACGAATTTCTTGACGTCCAGGCGACGGGCGGCATCCAGGAGATAGTAGGTGCCCATCACGTTGGATTGCATCGTGGTGTCTTCCGGAAGCATCTGCGGACGCAGCTGCCCGGGCTGCATGTCGGAGGCGTGCGGAAGCGCCGCCAGATGCACGATGCAGGTCGCGCGCGACAGCGTGATGGCACGCATGCAGTCGGCCAGGTCGGTCAGGTGCCCTTTGATGAACATGGTTCCCTTGCATTCCCAGGGTACCGGCTGCTCCGAAGGCGCTTTCTGGTCGAACAGGGTTACGGTGTAGCCTTCGGCCTTGAGTTCTTCCATGACATGGCGGCCGAGGTTGCCGGCTCCGCCGGTGATCAGGACGTTTTTGTACGCTTCATTCATGTCAGATATCCTTCTTCCATGTGTATTTGGATTCGAAACCAAGCAGGGACTTCAGTTTTTTCGTGCTGCACAGGCCGTCTTCGCCTTCTATGCCGTCCGCGAGGCCGGCCAGATCGGGATAGAGCAGCTTGATGGCCGGCGCGGTGGGCCCGCGGAACGTCGTGTCGCTCGAGTGGAAAAAGCACTCGTAGTCGTTCTCGAGGTCCTTGTCTGCCGCAAGGCGCATGGCATAGGCGATGTCGCGGCAGTCGGAGTACTGGTAGGTCGTTCCGATCGGGCCGCCTTTCCATTCGGTCCTCGGTGTCTCGGGCAGCTTGTTGTCGGTGCCGATGGGACGGATGCCGGGATAGGAGACGCCCATGAGACGGAAGGCGACGCACTTGATGTCATAGGCGCGGCTGTAGGACTGAAGAATCATCTCGCCGAGCTGTTTGGACAGTCCGTACGTGTCCTGGTTGAACAGCGGGTGCTCTTCGTCGATCGGCAGGTACTTGACCTCCATCGGCTTATTCTTGTCGATGAGGCCGCCTACACCCAACGCATAGTACGAGGAGGCGAAGATGACTTTCCGGACGCCGAGGCGCCGGCAGGCGTCCATCACGATGTAGGTACCCATGACATTGACCCGCATCGTCGTGTCTTCGGGCAGCATCTGCGGACGGGGCACGCCGGGCTGGAGGTCCGTGGTGTGCGTGATGGCC
>CAZNGQ010000149.1:0-6818 GCA_964572095.1 uncultured Oscillospiraceae bacterium | reverse complement strand
GTTCACAGGCATGCCGGTTTCGGCCGTCAAAGGGCTGCTCCTGCCGATCATCGTCCCGTTCAACCTGATCAAGGCCGGCATCAATGCCGTCATCACATTCATTTTGTACAAGACGGTATCCCGCTTCATCAAAGGGGCAAACCATTCCGGTAAGCAGACCGTTGTTGGCGCCCGGTAAAGCGACCAGGCAAACGACCGGACTTCCGATGTGGTTGATGGCCTAAACCGGCACCTGGGACGGCTTGCGATCCCGCTTCAGGATCCTCAGGTATCCCAGGATGGTGGCGACCAGCGCGCTTGCCGTGTCCACCATCATGTCCTCCATCGTGTCCGAGAGGGCGGCATGCCCGATCAGCGTCGTGCCGTCGGCCAGACGGAACTTCTGCATGTTGAGCCCCATCAGATCGTCGGCCAGGTACTCGTAGATCTCCCACACGCAACCGGCGGCCAGTGCGAAGCTGAATGCGAACAACGCCACGAATACCGGGCTCAGCCGGATCTTTACGGTGTCTACCTCGTTGAGCAAATCCACGACCGTGAATCCGATCAGGCCCAACATCAACCCGCTGAATGCATGCAGCAAGGTGTCCCAATGGGGGATCCGATAAAAGAAATCCCGGACCTCGCCCAGATAGATCGCGCAAAACAAAAAGAGCGCGTACAGGATCTCCATCGAGTCCGGGATGTCGATCTTCCTTTTTCGTTCAATGAAAGCCGGCAGCGCCATCACCACGAGGCCGGACAGGCAGGCGAACAACGGCAGCACATAGTCGCTTTTGACTTTTGTGATTTCTTCAGCCACGACCGATGGGGCTTGAATGATCCGGACGATGGCAAAAACCGCCGACAACGCCAGCAGGACGAAAACGATCCGGTTGATGATCTTCTTCCATTGTCCGACCTTCATCTTTTTGAGTTTCATTCTCGTTCCCCCATCATAAAGTCTGTTCTATTTTGCCTGTTGCTCAGGGTAAGCACAACACCTGTCGGCATCGATCGATATGCTTTTCTGGAGTATGATACACAGGGACTGTTGGAACACTGAAAATTGACCGAGGAGGTTCGGCAATCATGCTGAATATACTGTGTTATGGAGACTCGAACACGTTCGGATGGGATCCGGATCTGGTAGCCCGGCTGGATAAAGACACCCGCTGGCCCGGCGTCGTTCAGCGGCAGCTCGGCGATGGGTACCATATCATCGAGGAAGGCCTTCCCGGCCGGACCACGGTTTGGCCGGATCGGACGATGGGCCTGATGAGTGGTTTGGATTACCTGTATCCCTGCCTGTTTTCCCACCAGCCGCTGGACATGGTCGTCCTGATGCTCGGAACAAACGACATGAAGCCGATGTTTTCCGCGACTCCGGTCGATATCGCCAGGGGGATGGAGCAGCTCCTCCTAAAAATCGGCTCCTTCCGTACCGAGTTCTCGCCGACGCCTCCCAAGGTGCTGCTTGTCGCGCCGGCACGGATCATCGACCCCAAAGACCGTTTTGTCCAGATGTTCCAGGGCGGCGCGGAGAAATCGCTTGAGTTGGGTGAACGATACAAGGCCCTTGCCGAAAAGCATGGCGCCCTTTTTCTGGACGCGTCCTTGCTGGTTGCCCCGAGCCCCGCGGACGGGATCCATTTGAACGCACAGGCGCACCGTGTCCTGGGTGAGCAGGTGGCGGCGCTGGTCCGGAGCCATTTCAAAAGCTAAAGCAATCCTGGCAAACGGACACCGAGAGGTTATTCCGCTATTTCTTTTTGTTCCGAATGACCATGCCGATGGCGAACCCGCCGATGAGAGCCAACGCGCCGATCCCAATCACGATCGGCAGCATGCTGGTGCCTCCGCTTTGCGTCGTCGATCCGGTTGTACCGGCACTTAATCGGGTCGTGGCCGCTGTCGTATTGGCGGCCGACGCCTTCGCCGTGGTTTCCGTCGTTCCGACGTTCGTGGAGCCGGATGCCGTCACGGACGAAGAAGAACCTCCGGACGTCGCGGCTGAGCCGGAGGATGCGGTGCCTGCGGAAGTCGTGCCGCTTGCCGGAGTCGTTGCCGCAGTCGTCGGCCATTCCGCAGGGACGGTGGCGGGGGACGTGACCGGAAAGGTGAAATGCGGAATGGTCACCTGAACGGTTGTGGGCGCCAGTGTCACAAAGGTTATGGACGGCTTGACGATCAACCCCAATGTGGAGAACACGCTGTCCGCACAGTAATAGGTTTCCCCCTGTTCAGTCGTGGCAAAAGGAACGACTTTATATTCGGTATTGGCTTTCAACAGGACAAACGGCACGTCCATTTCGGTTGTGGCGGCAACACCGTTCGCGATGCCCAACGATATGACTTCCTGATTGTCCGAGGTGGTATACAATTTGTAAAACAGGTTGATGGTGTGGCCGTTTGGTTCAATCCTGAAATGGGCGGTAGCCTCCGTGAACGCGACTTCGGGATATTCCGTGATGGTGACCGATGGCGCGACCTTGGTTTTTTGAATGAACGGGTCGGAATACACGGTGATGCCGCCAGGGTTGTACTTGCAGTATGCCTGCATTTCGTAATAAGTTCCCGGGGTCAGGTCGGTGATAAAGGCGAAATACGGCGGTGAAACAAAAGTGGCAGGCACGGTCTTCCACATCAACGCCCCGGTCTTGTGGTACTTCACTCCGGTCTCATACACGCCGGTGCCGGTGATGTTGCACTGGATCGTCATTCCGTACATGGAGACGGAACCGCTGACGACAACAGGGGTCACAGTGGGTGCGGCGGCATGGACTTCCGACTGGATGAATAAGAGGTTGTAGACAGCGAGAATCAGAAAAACGGCAAGAACAACTAGAAAACGAGGCTTTCTCATATACAGACCTCGGCGACTCAGGCAGCTGGTCTACAGCTTGCAGATGCGGAAACACATGACTCCGGCACGACTGACTTGCCTATCCGAGAGAATAAAAAGATGTAGAATAGTTTCATCATACGAGTACCAAATCGAAAGGTCAATTGGTGCGGAATGAGTAAAAGTTCTGTGTCTCTGGCCGCCAATTCTTATGCGCATTTCTGCATCGATTTCGCCTGCTTTGTCATGTTGTTCGGGGGCTTTGCGAAAGCGTACGCCAGCCTGGAAACCGTTGCGCTCGGGTTCCTGGCCTACAATGTGATCGCGTTTGGCCTGCAGCCGATCATCGGGTTTCTGTGCGACCGGCAGGCGCGGATTCCCATCTCGCTGATCGGATGCGCGACCCTGATCGCCGGCATGCTGACGATGCGGTTCGCCTGGCCGGCGCTGGTCGTCTGCGCGGCGGGCAATGCCTGCTTCCATGTCGGCGGCGGGATCGACAGCCTGGTCAACGCCCGCGGCAGAATCGCGCGCAGCGGCGTGTTCGTCTCGACCGGTGCGCTGGGTGTGGGTCTGGGGACGCTGGCGGGAAAAGCGGGACTGGATGTCTGGGTACCGATCGCGCTGCTTGGGATCGCGGCGGCGGGGGTCGCGTTGGCATCACCGTTTCCTTCCAATCGGATCGCGGCGGTGGAAAGCCGGTTCCATGTCACGTCGGATCGCTCGTCCGAGGCCATTCTGGTCCTTTGCCTGCTGTCCGTCGTCATCCGTTCCTATGTCGGCGCCATCATCCCGATGGGCTGGAAAACCACGACGTTCCTGCTGCTCCTCCCCTCGATCGCAGCGTTCTGCGGAAAAGCGGGCGGAGGGTTCCTGGCCGATCGGCTCGGCGCACGCCGGGCCGGCGTCGGATCGCTCCTCATTGCGCTTCCCCTTCTGGTTTCCGGCAGCGGAAATCCAGTCGCTTGCGTATTGGGTATCATAATGTTTAACATAAGCATGTCAATCACACTGTGCGCCGTGTTCGAACGGCTTCCCGCGAATCCGGGACTGGCGTTCGGCCTGACCACCTTGGCGCTCGTCTGCGGAAGCCTGCCGGCCGCGTTTGTTGCGATCCCTCCTTCCGTCAGACCTGTTGCGATGTCGCTGCTGATCCTGCTGTCCGCTCTGTGCCTGTATGCCGCCGTCCGAAACCGAGGGAGGATCGTTTATGAAGACCGATAACAAGAGGACGAATGTCACGTTGTTCGACGTGGCCCCAATCTGGGTTTTTCTTCCGGCCATCGGCTTCCCCGTCCTATTCCTGGTCGTTGTGATCGGCTTGATTGTCCTGGCCGTGCGGATGGTCCGTAAAGCGGCAAAAGAGCGTCGCGCGGATCCGGATGAACCGGCGGACAACCGTCGGGATCGATAGCCGATGGTCTATCTGTACTTTCTCCTCGCCCTGCTGACCACGGTTGCCGTCGAGGGGCTCTTGATGTTCCTGCTGTTCCGCCGTTGGGATTTTGTCTATTACACCCTGATCTGCAACCTGCTCACCAATCCGGCCATGAACCTGCTGCTGCTTGCCGGCGTGCGGTTTTTTGGCCCTGGTGTTTACTGGCCGGCGCTCCTGGCGCTCGAATTCGTCGTGGTTGCCCTGGAGGGGTTGATCCTGCGGTTGTTGTGCCGGTTTCGGCTGATCAAGGCGCTGGCCTTTTCGCTGCTATTGAATGCCGCCTCGTTCGGGATCGGGCTGCTTTTTTATCTTGTCTGAAACCCCGCTGTTGAACGTTTGTTCTCAAAGGGGGATAATGGATACCGGCACTGTCGCATATGCGGCAGAGGCATCGCGTCTGGAGGACACATCATGATATCGGAAGTTCTGGACTATTATCGCGATCCCGGCGAGATCACGCGGTTGGACAGGTTCAAGGAATTCACGGACTGGCTGCCGGCCGACCCCGGCGCGATCTACCAGGTCGTGCAGGGCCTGATCGTGCACGACATGTGGCTCTCGCACTACGGCGAGGTCTATGACAAGTCGCACGAGTACCCGCAGCGGATCGCGTACATGGAGGATCTGCTCGACAAGGCGCTCGAGCTGGATCCGTCCAGCCTCGCGATTCCGCGCCATCCGCGCGACCGGGTCATCGCATGCTGCCGGGAGTTCGCGACACTGATGTGCGCCCTGCTTCGGGCAAAGGGCATCCCCGCGCGCGCGCGGTGCGGGTTTGAGGTGTATTTCGGATGGAGCGGCAAGTATGGGGACCATTGGATCTGCGAGCACTGGAACGGTGAGTGCTGGATCCGGACGGATCCGCAGATGGATCCCTTCCAGCAGGCTAAGGCCCTGGAGTGGTCCGTCGAGGCGAACCGCGGCAATGAGGAGAAGCTGTCGAGGATCCGGAAGTTCGATCCCCGCTGCCTGAAGCCGGACGAGTTCCTGACCGCCGGCAAGGCCTGGCTGCTCTGCCGGTGCGGCGAGGCGACGCCCGCCGATTTCGGCATCGACTGTCCGATCCGGCCGGAATGGGGCATCGACTCGCTGCATGGCCTATGGTTTGTCCGCGGACAGCTGCTGCGCGACTTCGCCGCCCTCAACAAAGTCGAGACCGTCCCGTACCTGATCCGCATCAGCAAGGGGTTGGACTGGAGCGGATGGCGCCTGGTCGGAGCCCGGGACGAGGATCTGTCGGAAGAGGACCTGGCGCTGCTCGACAAGATCGCCGAGTTGTCCATCGATGCCGACAGGAACTTCGGCGAGATCTGGGATCTGTATTTCTCAAACAACGGGCTGTCGGTGCCGGAGGAGATCCTCTGCAGATAAGCGGAGTCACTCCTGCCGGCTGGCGTTTTTCCGTTTGTACATCCAGAATGCTGCAGCCAGTCCGGTCAACAGGATGCCTGCGATCCCCAATACGCTTCCTGGCGTGGAGTATTCCCCTGTATCGCCGATCTCACCTGCCACGGTTGTCGGTGTACTCGTCGTTGCAGCCGGAGTCGGAGCCGCGCATACACCGTTTGAGATCGTGTTGTTATCCAGGGTCACGGCGCCGCTGCGTGCCAGCAATTGGCCTGTGACCTTCGCTCCGGTGGTTGCCGTGATCGAGGTCAATGCGAATACATGTCCGATAAACTCCGAATCCGTACCCAATGTCGCCGATGATCCAACCTGCCAGAAGACCCTGCAATACTGCGCGCCGTTCACCAGTTCAACAACGCTTGCGGAAGCGGTGGTCAGGGTGCTCCCGATCTGGAAGATGAACGCCGCGTCGGGATTGCCCTGCGCGTCGAGGGTCAGGGTTCCGGTCAGTTGGGCGGACGAACTGAAAAAGTAGACTCCGCTGGTCAGTACCAGCCCGCCAAGGTCCTGACCCGACAAATCCTGGGTTGGCGACCGGCCCGCCGCATCGTTGTATGCCGTGGTCAGGTCATTTTGCGCCGTTGATGCTGTTGCGTCTGCCGAGTGGATGGTTCCGGCCACGATGCCGGGCGGGAAACCGGTTACCGCGGTCCCCGGAGAGACTCCGATGTTGTCGCCAGCCGTTCCATCAACAACGGTATCCCCCGTATTGGTGATTGCAGATCCCGCCAGGACGGCGAAATCCACCGTTGTACCGAGCCCGACGGTCGGTTCGACCGCGGATATCCGGTTGGGCACCATGACAAAGAATGCCATCAGTGCCATCAGCAGCGTCCATGACAGGAAGTGTTTCCAATTTCGGTTATACATGTTCTGAATCCTCCAACAGTACCGAGTCCCAAGAGATGGGAAACGGAATACAGCAGCTATCGAAAGAAAGCGCTGCATATTCACGGACAAGGTCACCCTGCAATTTTTCAGCATCTGATGAAAGGAAAGAAGATCAGTCAGCATTTGAATAGTTTTATTTATTTATACTCTAATTTAATTTTATATCACATTCGTCAATCTGTCAAATTTGTGTGCGAAAAGCGTGAGCACTCCGATATGGTCACTGCTGGCTCACTATCGCAGTTGTTCGGTTTCGGG